>JAAEZO010000078.1 GCA_018222825.1 Gammaproteobacteria bacterium | reverse complement strand
ACTGGCCAAACAGCTCGGTCATCGCAATATCGGTTTCTCGGTCACCAAAATAGCTCGCAGGATCAAACACCACGCCCATATGCTCGCAAAAGGCGACGTTGCCCCGCCAAAGGTCACCATGCAGCAGAGAGGCATAAGGCTGGTGGTGGATCAGACGTAGTTTGATACCACCAATGATTTCTTCCATATCCCCCAGGCGAATATTTTTTTCCTCCAGCAGCTCCAACTGCCAGCCAATACGCTGTTCGGCAAAAAAGGTGGCCCATTTTTTATGCCAGCTATTCGGCTGCACCGACAAACCGATGAAATTGTCTTCATCCCAGCCATACATCGGCTGATGCTGGCTCCGGTGCAGGTGGGCCAGTTGGCGACCGAACATGTGCCAATCCTGTTCATCCACCTCATCAAACGACAGATATTCCAGTACCAGAAAGCTGCTGGTTGCCGTGGTGCCGCTGCAGACAGGTCGGGGGACTCGCAGTGTCTGACTCGCGCGTAAATGATCCAGATTATTCCACTCTGTACGAAACATATCGATTCGGGCAGGGTCATTTATCTTGACGAAAAACGAGGAGTGACCATCACAAACACGAAACGCCTGGTTGATCTCACCGCCACTGAGTGGTTGTTTTTCGAGGATTCTGAATTCTGATCCGATCGCTTCACTGATCTGGTTCGCAATGACAGGCCACATAATATCTCCGTTTCACTAACGCGCTTGTGCCAACATTATAGGCGATCAGTTGAAGGTGATAGCGCCGGACACCCACTACCAAGGAGTCTCCATGATCGACAAAATCAAGCAATGGCTTGCAGGCACACCACAGGAACAAGCCAGGGCCCTCGACACAGAAGTCTCGATCGCCGCCTTGCTCACCGAAGTCATGATGGCCGATGGCAATGCCAGCCAGAACGAGCAGCAACAGATGGAATCACTGCTGATGCACCTGGCCGGCCAAAATTCGCAAGACATTCGCCAGTTGTTAATCAAGGGCAGGGAACAGCAGGCAGAAGCTGTATCGCTTTATGAGTTTACCTCTCGCCTCAAGTCACTGCCGATAAGTCAGCGAGAAAAGATTCTGTATGCGTTATGGCTGATGGCTTATAGCGACGCTAGGCTCGACCCAAGGGAAGAAGGCGTTATTCGCCAGGTGGCCGAGCTGCTTTACATTCCCCACAGTCGCTTCATTTGGCTCAAGCATAAGGCTCAGGCTGCCACTGGTGCTTGAGGCCCCGGGTTCCGGCCTGAGTTGGCATGGAAGACCATCGCTCATTCTGATAAAGTGCTGGGCTTTCAACCTGTGCCGCCGGGCTGTATCAGCATCCCAAGGCGCGCCGGACTGGCAAGGTACGCCAGATGGTTGACGCAATCGTGAAGCTTTTCATCAAATAGGTTCATTTTCATACACTACATGTGCGCTTTGGTAGGGTGCACCACTGTTAAGGACATTTCATGCCGACAATTACTCTTCCCGATGGCAGCCAACGCCATTTCGAACAGGCCGTTTCCGTACTGGACGTAGCACAGGATATAGGCCCCGGTCTGGCCAAGGCCTGTATCGCCGGTCGTATCGATGGTCAACTGGTTGACGCCTGTGAGCTGATAACCAAAGACGCCAAACTGGCCATCATTACCGCCAAGGATCAGGACGGCCTGGAAATTCTCCGTCATTCCTGTGCCCACCTGCTGGGTCATGCCATCAAGCAACTGTGGCCGCAGACCAAAATGGCGATCGGCCCGGTAATCGATAACGGCTTTTATTACGACGTCGACCTCGACCACGTATTGACCGAAGAAGACATCGAGAAGCTCGAAGCCCGCATGCTGCAACTGGCCAAGACCGAGTATGCCGTCATCAAGAAAAAGGTCAGCTGGCAGGAAGCGCGGGACACCTTTGCCGCGCGGCATGAACCGTACAAGATTGAAATTCTTGAGCAAAATGTCAGCCAGGACGATCAGCCCGGCCTCTATCACCACGAAGAATATGTCGACATGTGTCGTGGCCCGCACGTGCCCAACATGCGCTTCTGCCAGCACTTCAAGCTGCAGAAGGTCTCCGGTGCCTACTGGCGCGGCGACGCCAAGAACAAGATGCTGCAACGCATCTACGGTACCGCCTGGGCCGACAAGAAAGCGCTCAAGGGTTACCTGTTGCAACTGGAAGAAGCTGCCAAGCGGGATCACCGTAAAATAGGCAAGCAGCTCGACCTCTATCACATGCAGGAAGAAGCGCCGGGCATGGTGTTCTGGCACAACGACGGCTGGACCATCTTCCGCGAGCTGGAACAGTTCGTACGCGACAAGCTGCGTGAATATCACTACGAAGAAGTGAAGGGTCCCTTCATGATGGATCGGGTGCTGTGGGAGAAATCCGGCCACTGGGACAAGTACGCGGACCATATGTTCACGACTCATTCCGAAAGCCGGGACTATGCCATCAAGCCGATGAACTGCCCGGGCCACGTGCAGATCTTCAATCAGGGCCTGAAGTCCTACCGTGATTTGCCGCTGCGCATGGCCGAGTTTGGCTGTTGTCACCGTAACGAGCCAAGCGGTGCCCTGCATGGCCTGATGCGGGTGCGGGGCTTTACCCAGGACGACGCGCATATCTTCTGTACCGAAGCGCAGATTCAGCAAGAAGTATCCGCCTGTATCCAGATGGTGTACGACACTTACGAAACCTTCGGCTTCAGCAATATCGCGGTCAAGCTCTCGACCCGCCCCGAACAGCGTATCGGCAGCGACGAGGTCTGGGATCAAGCCGAGCTGGCACTGGAGCAGGCGCTCAAGGCCGCCGGTATCGAGTATGATCTGCAGCCGGGCGAGGGGGCTTTCTACGGTCCCAAAATCGAATTCACCCTGCATGACTGTCTGAACCGGGCCTGGCAATGTGGCACCGTTCAGCTCGATTTCGCGCTTCCGGGCCGTCTGGGAGCCAGCTATGTGGGCGAAGACAACGAACGTCACGTGCCGGTGATGATTCATCGTGCTATCCTAGGGTCAATCGAGCGCTTTATCGGTATTCTGATTGAAGAGTACGCCGGTCTGTTCCCGACCTGGCTGGCTCCAAATCAGGTAGTAGTGCTCAACATTACCGATAATCAAGCCGATTACGCTCTCAATCTGGCTAACAGCCTGAATAATGTTGGCATTCGGGCCAAAGCGGACTTGAGAAATGAGAAGATAGGCTTTAAAATCCGCGAGCATACCCTGAAGCGGGTACCTTTCATGCTGGTTTGCGGCGACAAAGAAGTCGAAGCCGGCAAAGTAGCGGTTCGTACCCGGAAAGGACAGGATCTAGGCGTCTTCAACGTAGAAGAGCTGACCTCGCTGATACAGCAGGAGATCCATACTCGCGGTAAGAAAACAGTGGAGGATAGGTTATAAAAGGCGCTAAAAGAGGGAGCAAACCAGCTCCTCGCAATCGACTGAATGAAGAAATCCGACTGCCAGAAGTTCGATTAGTCGGCCTGGAAGGCGAACCCATGGGTGTGGTCTCCATTGCTGAGGCTCTCGAAACTGCAGCCACTGCAGGTGTAGACCTGGTGGAAATCAGTCCCAATGCCGAGCCGCCCGTCTGCCGCCTTATGGACTACGGCAAGTTCCTCTACGAGAAGAGCAAGGCGACCAAGGAACAAAAGAAAAAGCAGAAACAAATCCAGGTCAAGGAAATCAAGTTCCGACCCGGTACAGATGATGGCGACTACCAGGTAAAACTACGCAACCTGGTTCGCTTTTTAGAAGAGGGCAACAAAGCCAAAGTCACGCTGCGTTTTCGCGGTCGTGAAATGGCGCACCAAGAGCTCGGTTTCGATTTGCTCAACCGTATCAAAACGGATCTGGACGAATTGGCCGTGGTCGAGGCCTTTCCCAAGCTGGAAGGGCGTCAGGCTGTCATGGTGCTTGCCCCGAAGAAAAAACAGTAAGGTTT
Organism: Gammaproteobacteria bacterium; assembly: GCA_018222825.1. GTDB lineage: Bacteria > Pseudomonadota > Gammaproteobacteria > Enterobacterales > Aeromonadaceae > Oceanimonas. Next base: position 8,974 of record JAAEZO010000078.1, on the reverse strand, counting down.
TACAAGTAGCTGGGTAATTGTTACCCAGCTCGCCTTGTCTGTTTGTTGTTATTAACAATGCGGAGTTGTTATGCCGAAGATGAAGTCAAACAAAGGCGCTGCAAAGCGCTTTAAGAAAACAGCGAGTGGCTTTAAGCGCAAGCAAGCCCACCTGCGTCACATCCTCACCAAGAAAAGCACCAAGCGTAAGCGTCAGCTGCGCGGTAAGTGTCTGGTAGCGGCGTCTGACGTTGCCCAGATCAAATCCATGTTGCCGACTGCTTAAGAGGATAGTGAATAATGCCAAGAGTTAAACGTGGTGTGACTGCACGCGCTCGTCACAAGAAAGTACTGAAACAGGCCAAAGGTTATTATGGTGCTCGTTCACGCGTCTATCGCGTAGCGGTACAGGCAGTAACTAAAGCCGGTCAATATGCTTACCGTGACCGTCGTCAGAAAAAACGTCAGTTCCGTCAGCTGTGGATTGCCCGTATCAACGCGGCAAGCCGTCAGAACGGTCTGTCATACAGCCGCTTCATCAATGGCCTGAAAAAAGCCTCTGTTGAAATCGATCGCAAGATCCTGGCTGACATCGCCGTACACGACAAGACCACCTTCACTGCTTTGGTTGCCAAAGCAAAAGAAGCCCTGGTTTAAGTCGCTAGACGATAAATAAAGAAGGAGGCTCCGGCCTCCTTTTTTGTTGCTCCTTGCCAGGCTCAGTGGTGGCAGGAACGAGACATATCCTTTATTATCAAGACCTTTCAAATTATTCAGTGTCTGCATCAAGCGGGCAAGTAACGAGGAATACATGGATCAGCTGGAAGACGTGATCGTCAAAGCACAGGCGGAGATCCAGGCTGCCGCCAACGCCGCCGAACTGGATGACATCCGGGTACATTATCTGGGTAAAAAGGGCTTCTTTACCGAGCAGTCCAAGGCCCTGGGCAAGCTGTCTGCCGAAGAGCGTCCCGCTGCCGGCCAGATTATCAACCAGGCCAAACAGGCCGTCAGCAACGCCATCAACACCAAACGAGAAGCGCTGCAGCTGGCAGAGTTGAACCAGAAGCTGGCCAGTGAAACCCTGGACATTACCCTGCCGGGCCGCCGTCAGTCTGCCGGTGGTCTGCATCCGGTCAGCCGCACCATCAAGCGTATCGAGTCGTTTTTCGGCGAGCTGGGCTTTCAGGTGGCCGAAGGGCCGGAAATCGAAGACGATTTCCATAATTTCGATGCCCTGAACATTCCGGCGCATCATCCGGCTCGTGCCGATCACGACACCTTCTATTTCAACCCCAAGCTGATGCTGCGCACCCAGACCTCTGGCGTGCAAATCCGCACCATGGAACAGCAACAGCCGCCGATCCGCATCATCTCCCCGGGCCGCGTCTATCGTAACGATTACGATCAGACCCACACCCCGATGTTTCATCAGGTGGAAGGCTTGCTGGTCGACGAGAACGTCAGCTTTACCCAGCTGAAAGGCGTGCTGCACGATTTTCTGAACAACTTTTTCGAAGAAGACCTGCAAATCCGCTTCCGTCCCTCCTATTTCCCGTTCACCGAGCCCAGTGCCGAAGTGGATGTGATGGGCAAGAACGGCAAGTGGCTGGAAGTGCTGGGCTGCGGCATGGTACATCCCAATGTACTGCGCTCGGTCGGGATCGATCCCGAACGTTACAGCGGTTTTGCCTTCGGCATGGGTGTTGAGCGCCTCACCATGCTGCGTTACGGCGTGAATGACTTGCGCGCCTTCTTCGAAAATGATCTGCGTTTTCTCAAGCAATTCCGGTAAGCGGCAGGAGCAATAATGAAATTTTCAAAATCATGGCTGGATGAATGGGTCAACACCGGCCTCAACGCCGAGGCTCTTGCCGAGCAAATTACCATGGCCGGGCTGGAAGTGGATGGCATCGAGCCGGTTGCCGGCGACTTTAGCCAGGTAATAGTGGGTGAAGTGGTTGAATGTGGCCAGCACCCGGACGCGGACAAGCTGCGGGTGACCAAAATCAATGTCGGCGGTGATGAACTGCTCGACATCGTCTGTGGCGCGCCCAACTGTCGCCAGGGCTTGAAAGTAGCGGTGGCCGTGGTCGGCGCCGTGCTGCCCGGTGATTTCAAGATCAAGAAAGCCAAGCTGCGCGGCCAACCGTCACACGGCATGCTGTGCTCTTACGGCGAGCTGGGCATCGAGCTGGACTCCAGCGGCATTATCGAACTGCCGGCCGATGCCCCCGTCGGCACCCCGGTACGTGACTATCTGTCCCTGAACGATGTCACCATCGAAGTGGATCTGACGCCCAACCGTGCAGACTGCCTGAGCATGGCCGGTCTGGCTCGGGAAGTCGGCGTGCTGAATCAGCAGGATGTGAGCTGGCCCGAGATTCCGGCGGTCACCGCCACCATCGATGACCGAATCAGTATCGAACTGAAAGCCCCGGCAGCCTGTCCTCGCTACCTCGGTCGAGTGGTCAAGAATATCGACGTCAAGGCTACCACTCCGTTGTGGATGCAGGAAAAACTGCGTCGCAGCGGCATTCGCAGCATAGATCCGGTGGTGGACATCACCAACTTCGTGCTGCTGGAGTGGGGCCAGCCGATGCATGCCTTCGACCTGGCGACCCTTAACGGTGCCGTTAGCGTGCGCATGGCAGAGCAGGGCGAAAAACTGACCCTGCTCGACGGCAACACCGTCAGCCTGAACAGCGATACCCTGGTGATTGCCGACGAACAACAGGCGGTCGCCATGGCGGGCATCTTCGGTGGTGAAGCCACCGGCGTGACCGAAAACACCCAAGACGTACTGCTGGAGTGTGCCTTCTTCAGCCCGCTGGCCATTACCGGCCGTGCACGCAGCTATGGCCTGCATACCGACTCATCCCACCGTTTCGAACGTGGCGTCGACTACCAGCTGCAGCACAAGGTCATGGAGCGGGCGACAGCGCTGTTACTGGACATCTGTGGTGGCGAAGCCGGTCCGATAGTCGAAGCCGCGGCCGAGTCGGAACTGCCTCAGGCCAATACCGTGACCTTGCGTCATGCCAAGCTGAATCGCCTGATCGGTATCGACATCGAGGCCGCTCAGGTGACCGACATGCTGGCTCGTCTGGGCCTGGATGTGACCACTACCGCCGACGGCTGGCAGGTGGTGGTACCGAGCTATCGTTTCGACATCAGTATCGAAGAAGATCTGGTGGAAGAAGTGGCCCGCATCTACGGCTACAACAATATTCCCGATGTGGCACCGGTTGCCGGCCTGACCATGTCTCGCCACCAGGAAGCCCGACTGCCCCTGAACCGACTGAAAGATGCACTGGTCGATCTGGGTTATCAGGAAGCCATTACCTACAGCTTCGTGGATCCCGTTCAGCAGCAGCATCTGTTCCCGGGCGTCGACACCATGGTATTGCCCAACCCCATCGCCGCCGACATGTCCGCCATGCGGGTATCGCTGTGGACCGGGCTGATCCAGGCCGCGGTTTACAACCAGAACCGTCAGCAATCACGGCTGCGTCTGTTTGAGCAGGGCCTGACCTTTGTGCCGGACGAAAATGCAGAAAACGGCGTACGTCAGACTCCGGTTCTGGCCGGTCTCTTGCTCGGCCCCGTAGTCGACGAGCACTGGGACATGGCCGGCAAGGGCGTGGACTTCTTCGATCTCAAGGGCGATGTCGAAAGCCTGCTGGCTCTCAGTGCCAACGAGTCGAGCTTCACCTTTACCCGTACCGACATCGGTGCTCTGCACCCGGGTCAGTCGGCGGCACTGCTGCAACAGGGTCGTCAGGTCGGTCTGCTCGGCGCCGTGCACCCCAGCCTGCTGCGCAAACTGGGTCTGAAGTCACAGGCTTATGTGTTCGAAATCGAGCTGGCGGCATTGACCGGACGCCGTGTGCCGGAAGCGGTAGAAGTTTCTCGCTTCCCCGCCAACCGCCGTGATTTGGCACTGGTGGTCGATCAATCGGTCGCTGCCAGCGATATCCTTGATTTAGCTAGGAAAGTTGGCGGAGATCAATTGGTTGGATTAAACTTGTTTGATGTATACCAAGGGCAGGGCATTGCCGACGACAAGAAGAGCCTGGCGCTCAGCTTGGTGTTGCAGGATACCCACAGAACTTTGGAAGAAAAGGAAATTGCCGATACCGTGGCGCGTATCGTCTCGGCACTTTCCGACGAGTTTAGTGCTTCCTTGAGGGATTGATATGGCGTTAACCAAGGCCGACATAGCAGAGCATCTGTTCACCGAACTTGGCATGACCAAGCGTGATGCCAAAGACATGGTGGAGGCGTTTTTCGAAGAGATTCGCGCTGCTCTGGAACAAGGTGAACAGGTCAAGATTTCCGGTTTCGGCAACTTCGAGTTGCGCAACAAGGGGGAGCGTCCCGGGCGCAATCCCAAAACCGGAGAAGACATTCCCATCTCGGCCCGGCGGGTAGTGACCTTTCGGCCCGGCCAGAAACTCAAGGCCAGGGTAGAAAGCGTACCACTGCTCGACGATTCAGAATAAAAACAAAGCCAGGCCCCGAGCCTGGCTTTTTTGTCTCTGCTTCCAAATTTTAGACTAAGGCCGCATTGGCTGACGGGAGCTTATGCTGTTAGCCTAGGGAAAGGATCATCAAGCGAAGGTATGCGGACAGTGCGCAAAGGCAATATCGTTATTCTCACCGGTGCCGGCATTTCGGCCGAGTCGGGCATCAGAACCTTCAGGGCCAGTGATGGCCTGTGGGAAGAGCATCATATCGAGGATGTCGCTACCCCTGAGGGCTATCAGCGTGACCCCGAGTTAGTGAATCGTTTCTACAATGCGCGCAGAACACTGTTGCAGACCGTCAGCCCCAATGCCGCTCACCTTGCCCTGGCCCGATTGGAAGCCGAATGGCCGGGGCAAGTCACCGTGGTCACCCAGAATATCGATGATCTGCATGAGCGAGCCGGCAGCAGCAACGTGCTGCACATGCACGGCGAGCTGCTCAAGGCCCGTTGTCCGCACTCCAACCAGACCATCGACTGGACCGGCCCCTTGCACACCACGGATCTGTGCCATTGTTGCCAGTTTCCCGAGCCGCTGCGGCCGCATGTTGTATGGTTTGGTGAAATGCCGTTATTGCTGGATCGCATCTACCATGCCCTGAGCGAGGCCAGTTTGTTTATCGCCATCGGCACCTCCGGCAATGTTTATCCCGCCGCCGGCCTGGTGCATGAAGCGGCAATGCACAACGCCCACACCATAGAGATCAATCTGGAGCCCAGCCAGGTCAACAATCATTTCGATGAGCACCGTTACGGCCCGGCGACCATGAAGGTGGTCGACTATGTGGACGAACTGCTCAGCGGCCAAAAATAATCACAGGTCGTCTTCACCCAGGCCAAGAGCCAGATATAGAGGTCGGCACGAAAAAAAGCCCGCAATCTGCGGGCTTTCACGTGGTTAGCGGGAACGCAGTCGAACCCAGTAGTCTTCATAGATGGCCAGAGTGTCATCACCCAGATCATCCTGAAAATGCCCCTGCTCGATCACCTCGGAAGAGGGGAATAACACCGGATTATGGGCCACCTCGACCGGCAACAACGGCTTGGCGCCCTTGTTCGGCACGGCGATACCGAGTTGCTGAATAATCTGCGCGGCAATGTCTGGCCGCATCAAAAAGTCCAGTAACTGATGGGCGGCATCCACCGATTTGGCATTGGCAGGAATAGCGGCGCTGTCTACCCAGAAAATGGCCCCTTCCTGTGGATACACATATTCCAGCGCTATGCCGTCCTGCTGGGTCTTGTAGGCCTGATCGCTCCACAGCAACCCCAGCGAGGTTTCGCCGGTCACATAAGGCATGCGCGGGTTGTCGGAGTTATACAGCAGTACGTTATCCTGCAATGGCAGCAACTTGTTATAGGCCGCTTCAATCTCGGCCGGCTCTCGGCTGTTGGCGGAATACCCCAGGGTCAGCAGTGCCATCTGAAAATTCTCGCGAATGTCATCGGTCAGCATCAGCTGGCTTTGCCACCGGCTGTGCCACAAATCCTGCCAGCTGTGAATGTCTGCATCGGGCAGTTCATCCCGGTTTACCGCAATGGCGGTGCTGCCGAACGAGTAGGGCATGCTGTAACGGTTGCCCGGATCGAAGTCCTTGTTCAGCATGCTGTCGTCGAGCTGATCGAAGTGAGGCAGCTTGCTCTTGTCGAGCGGCTGCAGCATGCCTTCACGTGCCATCTTGCTCAGCATGTAGCTGGACGGAAATACCAGATCGTAGCTTTCGCTCGCCTTGCTGGTTTGCAGCAGCTTGAGCTTGGCATAAAGCGCTTCGTTCGAGTCGAAACTGGCATAGTCGACCTTGACGCCGGTTTCCTCGGTAAAAGCCTGCAGCACATCATCGGGCAGGTATTCGGCCCAGGCATAGACAGACAGACGATCCTGCGCCTGCACCATCATCGGCAGGCTGGCGGCCACAACCAGGGCCAGAGGACGGAACCAGAATTTCATATCAGCGTTTTTTCCTTAACAGCAGTTGAGACAGCACCACCAGCGCCAGCGACACCGCCAGCATAATAGTGGCCAGGGCATTCACCTCGGGAGACACTCCCACCTTGACCATGGAGTAGATTTTCAGCGGCAGAATTTCGTAACTCGGGCCGGTGACAAAAGAGCTGACGATCACATCGTCCAGCGACAGGGTAAAACTCAGCAACCAGCCGGCGGCAATGGCGGGGGCGGCCAGCGGCAGTATTATCTTGCGAAAGATCACCGCTTCGCCGGCCCCCAGATCCCGGGCCGCTTCCAGCATGCGCACATCAAAGCCCTTGAGTCGTGAGTAAACGGTAATCACCACGAAAGGCAGGCAGAAGGTGATGTGAGCAAACAGCAGCGACCAAAAACCGAGCGAAATACCCAGCACCACAAACAGCGCCAGCAACGAAATCGCCATCACGATATCCGGCGACATCATCACCACGAACAGCATGCCGCCGACGAAGCCCTTGCCGCGAAACCGGTAGCGATACAGGGCCACCGCCGCCAGGGTACCGATCAGGGTCGCAGCACTGGCCGACACCAGAGCCACGGTTACCGAATGCCCGGCGGCTTCCATCAGGCTGGCGTTATTGGCCAGCCGGCTGAACCAGTCAAGCGTGAACCCTTCCCACCGAATGCCGTAACGGGAACGGTTGAAGGCGTTGACGATCAGGACCCCAATCGGAATGTACAGGTAGGCGAACACCAGCAGCAGAAAGCCTCCCTTGAGCCAGTTAATCATCGATCGACACCTTCTTGTTCATCATGCCGGCTGCCCGGTAATACAGATACATCATGGCTGCCATCAGCACCGTCAGAGTGACGCTGGTAGCGGCACCGAAGGGCCAGTCCCGAATATTGAGGAACTGGGTCTTGATGATGTTGCCAATCAGCAGGTTTTTCGCGCCACCCAGCAAGTCCGAGATATAAAACATGCCCAGTGCCGGCAGAAACACCAGCAGACAACCGGCAACGATACCGGGTAGGGTCAGCGGCAGTATGATGCGGAAAAAACGTGCGAAAGCACCGGCCCCAAGATCCCGGGCCGCCTCCAGCAGCCGATCGTCGAGCTTGTCGATGGCGGAATACAGCGGCAGTATCATGAAGGGCAGCAGTATGTATACCAGGCCGATGATCACCGCTACCTCGGTAAACATGATCCGCAGCGGTTGTTCAATCAGCCCCACACTCAGCAATGCCGTATTAAGCAATCCCTTGGTACCCAGTACCACCTTGAGTGCGTAGGTACGGATCAGCGAGTTGGTCCAGAAGGGTACTATCACCAGAAACAGCATCAGGGGCCGAACGCGCGCCGGCAGTTTGGCGATGATAAAGGCAAACGGGTAGCCCAGCAGCAGACACAGCAGGGTGGCGATACCGCCCATCAGCAGCGAATGCCCCAGCACCTTGATGTAGAGCGGATCCAGCAGCCGGCCATAACTGTCCAGGCTGAACACCAGACTTATCAGGCTGGCATGATCCCGGGTCATGAAGCTGGTGGCGATGATCATCAGGTTGGGCAGAAACACGAACAGCAGCAACCAACCGACGATAAGCATTACCGCCACGTTTCTGAAGCCATTGGCTCGAAAGCCCGTCATGCGCATACGGTCAGTGCTGTTCATAGGGCAACACCACTTCCCAGCTATCCACCCAGCTGATGTTCACCTGCTGACCCAGCCGGTAGTCAAAGTCGGGATCGTCCTCGTCGAAGAACTCGGAGATCAGGATTTGCTGGCCCGACTGCAGCTCCACCCGTGACTCCAGGGTCGCACCCTTGTACAACCGTTCCACAATCCGTCCTGGTACGCCGGTATTTTTCGGGCCGGAAACCTCGGAAAGCTCGACCGTCATGCGCACGTCTTCCGGGCGCAACAGCACACACACTCGGTCACCGGCGCTGAACGGAAGCCGGCTATGCACCATGCAATCGCGGCCCTCTACCCGGGCATGCCAGCTGCCGGCGGGCTCGGCCGGGGCCAGCAGCTCGCCGTCCATAATGTTGATCTCGCCGATAAAACGGGCCACAAACAGGTTGTCCGGTGACTCGTAGATTTCACGCGGGGTACCTTCCTGCACTATCTTGCCGCCATGCATCACCACGATGCGGTCGGACATCGACAGTGCCTCTTCCTGATCATGGGTGACAAACACGAAGGTAATGCCGAGCCGCCGTTGCAGTTGCTTGAGCTCGCTCTGCATCTGCTTGCGCAGCTTGTAGTCGAGGGCACTGAGCGATTCGTCGAGTAGCAGCACGCGGGGACGGTTAACCACGGCCCGGGCGATGGCGACGCGCTGTTGCTGACCACCGGAAAGCTGATGCGGATAGCGGCTGGCCATCTGCTCCAGTTGCACCATTTTCAGCGCTTCCAGTACCCGCGGCCGTATCTCCGTCATCGGCAGTTTCTGCATGCGCAGGCCAAAGGCCACGTTGTCAAACAGCGTCATATGGGGGAAGAGGGCATAGCTCTGAAAAACGGTGTTCACGTGCC
>JAAEZO010000322.1 GCA_018222825.1 Gammaproteobacteria bacterium | reverse complement strand
GCCTCACGCCTCACGCCTCACGCCTCACGCCTCACGCCTCACGCCTCACGCCTCAACGGCCTGATACAAGGTTTCCAGTAATTGCTCGGTGTCGGCCCAGCCCAGGCAGGCATCGGTGATGCTCTGGCCGAATACCGCAGCCTTGCCTTCCTCCACCTCCTGTCGACCCGACTCGATAAAACTTTCGGCCATCACCCCGGCAATGTAGCGGCTGCCGTTTTTCAGCTGGTTGCAGATGTCTTCGGCCACCAGCAGCTGGCGCTGATGCTGCTTGAGGCTGTTGCCGTGACTGAGATCCACCACCAGCCTGGGCGACAGCCCCACCTGTTTCAGCCCAGTAGCGGCCTCGGCCACGCTGTCGGCATCGTAGTTGGGGGCCTTGCCGCCGCGCAGGATCAAATGACCGAAGGGGTTGCCGCTGGTCTGGTAAATGGTCATCTGACCGTCTTTGTCCGGCGAGCAGAAAATATGCGGGTGGCCGGCGGCGCGCACCGCATCCAGCGCAATCTGGATGTTGCCGTCGGTGCCGTTCTTGAACCCCACCGGGCACGACAGGGCCGAGGCCATTTCACGATGTACCTGCGATTCGGTGGTGCGCGCACCAATGGCACCCCAGCTGATCAGATCGGCAATATACTGACCGGTCACCATATCCAGAAACTCGGTGGCGGTGGGCAGGCTCAGGGCGTTGATGTCGCATAACAGCTTGCGGGCCAGTTGCAGGCCGGTGTTGACGTCAAAGCTGCCGTCCAGGTGCGGATCGTTGATCAGCCCCTTCCAGCCGACGATGGTGCGCGGCTTTTCGAAATAGGTGCGCATCACGATGCACAGCTTGTCGGCATAGCGGGCACGAAGCTTTGCCAGTCGCTCGGCATAGGCGAGGGCGGCGGCCGGATCGTGAACGGAGCAGGGGCCGACAATCACCAGCAGCTTGTGGCTGGTGCCGGCCAGAATGGCTTCAATCTCGGCGCGGGCGGTCAGCACCGTCTCGGCCATGGTGTCGGTAAGCGGGAATTGGGTATTCAGCTGGTGTGGGGTGATCAGCATCGCCAGGCGGCGACTTCTCAGTTCATCTGTATCTAAGGACATGCGTTTCCCTGCTGCAAATTTGATGTGCGAAGGCACTATGTCCTTACCATAACGGAAAGCCGTGGCAGGGAAAACCACGGCAATCGAGAAATCCGGGCGCTTAGGGGTTGGTAAAGCGCTGGCCGGAGATCTCCGGATGGTAAATCGGCTGAATCACGTTACCGGCGGGGTCGGTAATGTGAAAGCTGCGCGCGCCGTCACCGTGGTCGTGGGGCCGGTCCAGCATGGTGACTCCCTTGCTCTTCAGGTACAGGAACCACTGCTCCAGCTCTTCCTTGCTGTCGACGATAAAACCGAAGTGATCCATGCTCTGCACGCCGCTGGCGGGCACATCCGAGCGACCCAGAGACAGGTTGTCGTTGCCGCAGGTGAGGTACACCAGATCCTTGTGGGCCCGGCGCAGCAGCTCCATGCCCATGATCTCGGTGTAAAAACGCTCACATTCTTCCAGGTTGGGCATGGTGAAGGCGATATGGCGCATGCCGTTCAAACGACTGGGTCTTTCCATGGCGGGGCTCCTTGTCTCTTGGTGAAAAATATTGTGTACTATTTGTTGAATTTAAATAAACAAA
>JAAEZO010000321.1 GCA_018222825.1 Gammaproteobacteria bacterium | reverse complement strand
TGCCAGTCGGCCAGCCGCTGCAGATCCGGGTGGTTGGAAATAATGGCCGGAATTTCGATCGCCAGTTGACCGGTGCGATAGCGATAGAGCAGATCGTTCAGGCAATGATCGAGTCGGGAGACCATGATCACCACATTGGGACGAATCTCGGCGGCGACCAGCTCCCATTGCATTGCGAATTGTGCGGCCCTGGGCTGCCAGCCGTGCCGAAAACCCGCTTCGTCAAAGGAAGCCGTCCGGGGCGGGCGAAATTCCACTCGAATAAAGAAATGCCCGCTCAGCACATCGTCGAAGGTCTGCATTTCCACCACATAGCAACCCTGCTCGCACAGGTAGCGCGTCACCACGTCCACTGTGCCCAGGCTACCCGCACAATGGGCGGTCAGATAATAGGTGTCTTTCGGCTTGGCCACTGGTGATCTCCTACCCCGGAATAAATGAAATCTCCCCCTTCGCGGGGGGCCGCTATTCTGCGGCAAACGCCCGGCTGACGCCAGTGTTCAGATGCGCTGCGCGGGCAATGATTTTTCCATGATAAAACGGGTAAATTGCTGGCCCGCTTTCTCTACCTGTTCTTGCTCTATCAGCCGGTATCCACGCTGTTCAAACACCGGGCGAGACAGCAGGCTGGCATCGGTACACAAACAGGCCACACCGCGACGATGTGCCTCTTGTTCTATGTCATCACACAACCGGCCGGCCAGACCACGCCCGGCATGACCGGCAAGCACATACAGCAGTGCCAGATGGTTGTCGGGATACAGGGTGGCAAAGGCCACCGGTATCTGGTTGCACGCCATGATCCGGGTATAGCCGGTCTGCACCAGGGTTCTGAAATCGGTGGGGTACAGGTAGGGGAACGAGGCCCATAATGACACCTGTTCATCGCTGTAGCCTCGTCGCCCCTGCTCCATCACCGCATCGTGATAGATAAGCTCCAAGCTACTGAAGTCGGTTTCTTTATAATCTCTGATCAGGTACATAACGGCTCCGATGGAATATCCGTCTGACGGTTTCACGCATGTTAGCTTGCCCAGGCACGGCAGCTGCTGCTCACGCTGTTTGGCAGCAAAGGCCCGGCCACGCACAGTGCCTATTCGGCGAGAGCCGAACGACGACACACAAAGGATGATGATAACAAAGCCCGGTGTCACTATCTGCCGGATAAGCCTAATTTTGTGGCCTTTTGCTACTGTTAACTCATACCCATACTCAGGAGCACAACCGTGTCGTCTTTTCCCAACCGACGCGCCGCCGGCCAGGCACTGGCCAGGCTGGTGCAGCATTATCGCGACCAGCCCGACTTGCTGGTGCTGGGCCTGCCTCGCGGCGGGGTACCGGTGGCCTTTGAAGTGGCCCTCGCCCTGGCGGCGCCACTCGATGTGCTGCTGGTGCGCAAGCTCGGCTACCCCGGTCACCCGGAGCTGGCCATGGGGGCCATCGCCTCGGGCAATATCATGATCTTCAACCCTTCTATCACCGCGCTCGGCCATATCAGACAGTCCGAGATAGATGCCGTGGTCCGACATGAGCGGGCAGAACTGCAACGCCGGGAACTCGCCTACCGGGGCTCCTCACCGCCGCTTGCCCTGGCCGGCGCCCATGTGCTGCTGGTGGACGATGGTCTGGCCACCGGCGCCACCATGGAAGCCGCCATCAGGGC
>JAAEZO010000077.1 GCA_018222825.1 Gammaproteobacteria bacterium | reverse complement strand
ACACCGGTGCCACCACCTCTTCGCTCAGCGCCCAGGACATCACGGTGTTCGAGCGTGACGGTAACCCCTGGGTCAGCTTCAACCTGGCCCACGAAGGCGTAGAAGAAAAACTGTCGGTAGAAACGCCGCTGGTTCGCTATGTGCGCATTCGCCAGGCCTCTGCCGACAGCGTAGAGCGTCGCCCGGTGGTGGCACTGACCATGCGCCTGGGCCGGCTGGCGGAAAAGACCGAATTCACCCTGACCGACCGTAGCCAGATGACCTATCCGGTGCTGCTGGGCCGTGAATTCCTGAAAGACATCGCTGTGGTCGATATTGCCCGCCAGAACGTGCAGGGCAAGCCCAAGCGTCCGACTCCTGCCAGCGAGTAAACGTCATGTACTCACGCAAGCCGTTTTATCTGATTGTGGCCGCCCTGTTTCTGGTCGGCCTGGCCCTGATGCTGCACCGCCATTTCGTGTACGAGGTGCCCTGGCTGCCCGGCGAAAAGCGCCAGATCTGGTCTATCGAAGCCAAGGTGGAATTTGAAGCCAACGGCAAACCGGTAAAGGCCTCGCTGGCCATTCCCGGCAGTCAGCCCGGCTTTACCCTGATGAACGAGTCTGCCGCCTCTCCGGGCTATGGCCTCTCGTTTATCGAAGCCAACGGCACCAGCCGTGCCGAGTGGTCGATTCGCAACGCCTCGGGCCCGCAGGAGCTGTATTACAAGGTCGACATGATGCTGGATCCCTTCGCCAGGGGCCCGCTGTCGACCCAGATCCCGACCATGATGCAGGCCGACGTGGCCGAACCCTATGCCACCGCCATGGATCAGGTGCTGTCGCTGGCCGAAGAGCGTTCTTCCGACGGCATTACCCTGGCCCGGGAACTGCTGAAAGAGCTGAACAACCGCGGCCAGAACGCCGAATTGCTGGCCCAGTACAAGGCCCCGGGCCCGCTGCTGGTTGAGCTGTTGCACCGCGCCAATGTACCGGCGCGCCTGCTCAAGGGGCTGCAACTGGAAGACGGCCGTCGCCGTCAGCCGTTGATCAACATAGTGCAGGTATACGAAGGCGACCGATATGAAATCTTCAACCCCGAGACCGGGGTAGAGGGGCGCCAGGAACAGCTGCTGCTGTGGGAATACCATTCTGCACCGGTGCTGGATCTGGTGGGCGGCAGCAATTCAAAAGTTACCTTTACCATGCTGGAGCAAGAGCAACCGGTGAACGTGGCATTGGCGAATAAATTCGATCAGCCGCACTGGATCAACGTCTCGCTCTATAACCTGCCGCTGGAAGAGCAGGCCCTGTTCAAGGGCATACTGCTGATCCCCATCGGGGTGCTGGTGGTGGTGTTCCTGCGTATTATCGTCGGCATCAAGACCTCCGGTACCTTCATGCCGGTGCTGATTGCCATGGCCTTTATTCAGACCAGCCTGCTTACCGGCCTGGTGGGCTTTCTGATTATCGTGGGTACCGGCCTGATACTGCGCTCCTACCTGTCGCACCTTAACCTGCTGTTGGTGGCGCGAATATCGGCGGTGATCATCATGGTTATCGGCATGATCGGCTTCTTCAGCATCGTCGCCTATCAACTCGGCCTGACCGAGGGCATGAAGATCACCTTCTTCCCGATGATCATTCTGGCCTGGACCATAGAGCGGATGTCGATTCTGTGGGAAGAAGAAGGCCCCAAGGAAGTGGTCAAGCAGGGCGGCGGCTCGCTGATGGTAGCCGTGGTGGCGTTTCTGGCGATGAACAGCGAGCTGGTTCGTCACCTCACCTTCAACTTCCTCGGCCTGCAGCTGATCGTGATGGCAGTGGTGCTGCTGCTGGGTAACTATACCGGCTACCGCCTGACCGAACTCAAGCGGTTCAAACCCCTTGTTGATGAACAGAAAGTTGATGAGCAGAAAAAATGATTAAGCGTTGGCTTGAACAATACGCCTCGCCCTTTGCCCTCGACAAGATGGGCATCATGGGCATGAACCGGCGCAATATTTCCTATATCAGCCGCTATAATCCGCGCCGGCTCTATCCGCTGGTGGACGACAAGCTGCAGACCAAGAAAATTGCGCTGGATGCGGGCGTGACCGTGCCAGATTTGATTGGGGTGATCGAGTATCAGCATCAGGTGAGCCACCTGTGGGAGATGATCAAGGACTGGCCGGGCTTTTGTATCAAGCCGGCCAAGGGCTCCGGCGGCAAGGGCATAACGGTGATCATCAACCACGACCAGAAAAACTTCATCAAGCCCAGCGGCAAGGGCGAGAACATTGAAGATCTGGAACGGCATGTGTCCAATATTCTGGCCGGACTGTTCTCGCTCGGCGGCAAGCCGGACGTGGCACTGATAGAAGCGCTGATCAACTTCGATGACGTGTTCGACGGCTTCTCTTACGAAGGCGTGCCCGACACTCGGGTGATTGTGTTCAAGGGCTTCCCGGTGATGGCGATGATGCGGCTGTCGACCGAGGCCTCCGACGGCAAGGCCAACCTGCACCAGGGCGCCGTGGGCGTGGGGCTGGACATCAACACCGGCCGCGCCATTCGGGCGGTACAGTTCAACCTGCCCATTCGCTATCACCCGGATACCGGGCGCGATCTGCTGGAGCTCAAGGTCCCCTACTGGGAACAGCTGCTGAGCCTGTCGTCGTCCTGCTACGAAATGTCGGGGCTGGGTTATATCGGCACCGACATGGTGCTGGACAAGCAGAAAGGCCCCATGCTGCTGGAGCTGAACGCCCGCCCCGGTCTGGCCATTCAAACCGCCAACGGCGCCGGTCTGGTACCGCGCCTGCACAAGATAGAAAAGCTGGGCAAGAAGATCAGCCTGACGCCGGAAGAACGGGTTACCTTCTCGCGCAAGGAATTTGCAACAGAAGAATAAACGCGGAGTCAGCAGACACCGCTATGTTCAAGGCCCGGCATTTGCCGGGCTTTTTGTTTTCTCGGCCCGGAATTTATCGCCATTCAGCATCATCAATCGCTCTCCAGCCTTCGTTGGGAAGACGCCTAACCTATCACTGTAGCTGCCGCTTCAGCCGGCAGGGCCTGCAGCGCAGACCGTTAACACCGAGTGGGCGGAAGATTCGCGCCGCATAAATGGGCGCCTACGCGTGTTTCTTGGGAAAATAACTTCGGTCACCCGTTCAATCCGATAAGCATGCCAGATTATGATTGTGATCACCTTCACCAAACAAAAACGGCGCCGAGGATTACCCCCGGCGCCGTTTTTTTACCGCTTATCGCTGTGTGTTACAGCCGGGTCTTGCGCTTCTGGCGCTGGCCGGTGCTGCGTGCGCGGGCTGGGGCCGGCTTTTTAGCCGCCGCTCCGGCGCCTGCGCCCTCGCCCTTCACGCGGGAGTTATGCTTGCGTACCGCCTTGCGGATTTGCGCCACCTGCTTGTAACGCTCGGTGGCGTGCACGTCGACCTTGCTCTGCTCTTCGGCAGTCAGCCCGACTTCGCTGCGCAGGTAGTTCACCTGATCCAGCGGCATTTCGGACCAGCCGCCGCGCGGCAGGTTGCGGGGCAATTCAATCTTGCCGTAACGCACCCGGATCAGCCGGCTGACCTGCATTTCCTGCGATTCCCACAAACGGCGAACTTCCCGGTTGCGGCCTTCTTTCAGGGTGACATGGAACCAGTGGTTCATGCCTTCGCCACCGCTGTACTTGATGGTGTCGAACTTGGCCATGCCGTCTTCCAGCATTACGCCTTTGCGCAGGCGTTGCAGCATGGCTTCGGTCACTTCACCGAAAACCCGTACTGCGTATTCCCGGTCGATTTCATGACGCGGGTGCATCAGGCGGTTGGCCAGCTCACCATCGGTGGTGAACAGCAGCAGACCGGAGGTATTCACGTCCAGTCGGCCTACCGCCACCCAGCGCGAGCCCTGCAGTTTGGGCAGACGGTCGAATACCGTGGGGCGACCTTCCGGATCCTTGCGGGTGCTCACCTCGCCTTCCGGCTTGTGGTAGGCCAGCACGCGGCAGATGATTTCGCCTTCGGGCTGGGTTTCTACCAGATGGCCGTCAACCCGAATCGTCTCGTTGCCGGTCACCCGGTCACCCAGGTGAGCCACGTTGCCGTTCACGCTGACCCGTCCCTGGCTTATCAGCGTTTCGATTTCGCGGCGTGAGCCCTTGCCTGCTCGGGCCAGCACTTTTTGCAGTTTTTCAGTCATGTCATTCACTTATTCAAAGGGACGGATATCGCCAGCGCCTTCGCGGGCAATAACAGGGGTATTATCATACAGTTCGACTACGGTGGTGGGTCTGGGGTCCAGCACGCCACCGTCGATGATGAGGTCGACCAGCTTTTCCAGCTTTTCGCGGATCAGGTGCGGATCGTATTCCGCCTCGGTTTCACCGGGCAGGATCAGGCTGCAGGACATCAGGGGTTCACCCAGTGCCTCCAGCAGGGCCAGGCTGATGGCGTTATCGGGCACCCGCAGACCTATGGTTTTACGCTTGGGGTTTTGCAGCCGCTTGGGCACTTCCTTGGTGGCCTGCAAAATAAAGGTATAGGCGCCGGGGGTGTTGTTTTTCATCAGCCGAAAGGCGCCATTGTCGACCCGGGCGTAGAAAGACAGCTCGGAAAGATCCCGGCATACCAGGGTAAAGTTGTGATCCTTTTCGATTTTCCGAATGCGACAGATACGCTCCATGGCGTTCTTGTCGCCCACCAGGCAGCCGATGGCATAACCGGAATCGGTGGGATACACCAGCACCCCGCCCTGACGCACAATGGCCACCGCCTGATTGATCAGACGGGCCTGGGGATTGTCGGGGTGCAGTTCAAAATATTGACTCATAATTCCTCCCGGAATGATTTAGATAAAGCGTGTCCATACGGGTGTGGCTTCCTTCGGCAACCACAGCTGCCGGCCCAGCTCTCGCCACTGGCTGGGATAGTGAAAGTCGGAGCCCACCGAGGCTTCCAGCTGATGATCCTTGCTCCATTGCCCCAACGTAGCACGTTCTTGCGGGCTCTGCTGTGCCATGGACACCTCCATCGCATCGCCGCCCGCCTCGGCAAAGGCCGCCAGCATTTTCTTCACCCACTTGTTGGATAACTCGTAGCGGGTCGGGTGCGCCAGCACCGCCACCCCACCGGCCTGATGAATGGCGCCAATCGCCTCGTCAAGCGAGCACCAGTTGGGCGGCGCATAGCCGGTATTGCCCCGGCTGAGATATTTCTTGAAGATCTTGGGAATCGAATCCGCCGCTCCCTGGCTCAGCAGCCATTTGGCCATATGGGTGCGGGTAATGGGCGCCGCACCGGCCAGCGCCCGGGCGCCTTCGTAGGCGCCGGGAAAACGCGCCTTTTCCAGCCGCTCGGCCATCAGCCGGGCACGCTGTTCGCGTCTATCTTGCTGCTCGGCCAGCAGTTGATTCAGCCCCGGATGGTGCAGCTCGATATTCAGCCCCACCACATGCACTTCCAGCGCCTGCCACAGACAGGAGATTTCTACCCCGTTGATCAGGCGCACACCGTGGGCCTCGGCCGCCTGGGCCGCTTCTTCCAGCCCGGCCAGAGTGTCGTGGTCGGTCAGCGCCAGCACATCCACCTCTTTTTCGGCGGCCCGAGCCATCAACTCGGTAGGCGTCAGCTGGCCATCGGAGGCAGTGGAGTGACTGTGCAGATCGATTCGCATAAAAAATCCTGTGTTCAGGGTTGACTTGCACCCCCGATTATCGTTTAACTGTATCCAGTTTCTGATTAACGAGAAGAGCGCGATGTTTCAGCAAAATTCCACGCTACGCATTATCTGGTGGTGGCACACTCCCTAATCGCGGGTGGTGTGATTTGCTGTATTCGTCTTAAAGTCTCAGCGAACATAAAAGCCCGCAACCTTGCGGGCTTTTTTATTATCCAGCAAAAGGTGATGCGATGAAACCGAGCAAGAGAGTTTTTTGGCGATGGCAAGCCGGGCCGAGTTTTACGCCGATACAAACGGCATTCGTGTCCATTACCGATGACGATATTGCCAGCCAGGTGATCAGGCAAATACCTGATGACCGCGACTAACTAAAAAAGGAAAACAAGATGGCGCATGGTCAGCTCCACGTGTTACTGCAAGATGCACCCTATACCGACGATCCGCTCGCGTTATTCGCAGCCCTCACCCAACCGGGCGACAACAGCATGCTGCTGGAGTCCGCCGAAATCGACACCAAGGCAGGCACTCAGAGCCTGCTGATGCTGGACGCCTGTGTGCGCCTGGTATGCCGCCACCATCAGGTGACCCTGACCGCGCTCAACGCCAACGGCCTGCCTGCCCTGGCGCTGGTTGAACAGGCGCTGGGCGGCGAACGCACCGAGCACCAACTGGTGGTCACCCTGCCCCAGGCCGATGACAATCTGGACGAAGACAGCCGCCTCAAGGCACCGTCCGTGCTGCACACCCTGCGCCTTATTCTGACTCGCTTCACCGCCAGCCAGGGCCAGCAGCACCTGTTTATGGCCGGCACCTTCTCTTACGATCTCATTGCTTCTTTCGAACAATTGCCGGTGGTTTCCGAGGGCATCAACAACTGCCCCGACTTCTGCTTCTATCTGGCCGAAACCCTGATCACCCTGGATCACAAGAAAGAAACCGGGCGTTTGTCGGCCTGCGTATTCGACCCGGCCGAACAGGAACGCCTGCAGGCCCGACTGGATCAACTGGCCGGCGCCTGTGGCCAGGTTCACCCCGAACCCCAGGCCGGCGAACGACTGGAAGGCAAAATACAGGCCAGCAAGAGCGATGCCGAATTCCGTGCCGACGTAGAAAATCTCAAACAGCACATTCTGGCGGGCGATATCTTTCAGGTGGTGCCGTCGCGCAGCTTCAGCCTGCCCTGCCCCTACCCGCTGGCCGCCTATCGCAAGCTCAAGCAAACCAACCCCAGCCCCTACCTGTTCTATGTAAACGATCAGGACTTCACCCTGTTCGGCGCCAGCCCCGAGAGCTCGGTCAAGTTTGAACACCACAGCCGCGTGGTTGAAATGTATCCCATTGCCGGTACCCGCAAGCGCGGCTTCAACCCGGACGGCAGCATCAACCTGGATCTGGACGGCCGCATCGAGCTGGATCTGCGCCAGGACGCCAAAGAAACCGCCGAGCACCTGATGCTGGTGGATTTGGCCCGCAACGACATCGCCCGCATCAGCGAACCCGGCAGCCGTTATGTGAAGGATTTGCTGAGTGTGGATCGCTACAGCCACGTCATGCACCTGGTGTCGCGCGTGGTGGGCACCCTGCGCCATGATCTGGACGCCCTGCACGGCTATCAGGCCTGCATGAACATGGGCACCCTGACCGGCGCCCCCAAAATCAGCGCCAGCGAGCTGATTCGTCAGGTAGAGCAGCAGCGCCGGGGCAGCTACGGCGGCGCCGTAGGCTACATCAACGGCCAGGGCGACATGGACACCTGCATCGTGATTCGCTCCGCCTTTGTCAACGACGGCGTGGCCCACGTGCAGGCCGGCGCCGGCGTGGTGTATGACTCCCATCCCCAGTCGGAAGCCGACGAAACCCGCAACAAGGCCGCGGCGGTACTCAATGCCATCGCCCTGGCCCACGGCACCACACTGGCGGAGGTGAGCCATGACTAACACTTCAGTTAATACCATTTTCCTGCTCGATAACTACGACTCCTTCACCTACAACCTGGTGGATCAGTTCCGCACCCTGGGTGCCACAGTGCGTATCTATCGCAACACGGTGCCGGTAGCCCAATTGCTGGCCGCCATGGAGCAGGCCGAGCACCCGGTGCTGGTGCTTTCGCCCGGCCCCGGCAAACCCAGTGATGCCGGCAACATGCCGACGCTTATCAGAGAATGTCTGGGTCGCTTTCCCATTCTGGGTATCTGCCTTGGCCATCAGGCACTGGTAGAACACTACGGCGGCACGGTAGAAAGCGCCGGTGAAATCAAGCACGGCAAGAGCTCGCTCATCAGCCACAGCGGAAAGGACATGTTTGCCGGTCTGTCTCAACCGCTGCCGGTGGCGCGCTATCACTCGCTGGTGGGTACTCACATTCCCGACAGCCTTGAAGTGATTGCCGATTACAACGGCATGACCATGGCGGTGCAGGACAAGAGCAACCGGGTGCTGGGTTTTCAGTTTCATCCCGAGTCCATCATGACCACCGACGGGGCCCGCCTGCTGGCCCAGAGTCTCGACTTTATTACCGCAAAGGAAGCTGCAGCATGAACCAGGCCATGGAACAACTTTACCGGGGTGAACACATCAGCCGGGAGCAATCTCAGGAACTGTTCGGCCAGCTGCTGCGCGGCGAAATGGACCCCATCGTTATCTCATCGCTGCTGACCGCGCTCAAGATCAAGGGCGAAAGCCCGGAAGAAATTGCCGGTGCCGCCAGCGCCCTGCTGGCCGCCGCCAATGCCTTTCCGCGTCCGGACTACCCCTTCTGCGACATTGTCGGCACCGGCGGCGACGGCATGAACACCATCAATGTGTCTACCACCTCGGCGCTGGTGGCCGCCGCCTGCGGCATCAAGGTGGCCAAGCACGGCAACCGCGGCGTATCCAGCAAGTCGGGCTCTTCCGACCTGCTGGAACAGCTGGGCATCAATCTGAACATGAGCCCGGAGCACGCTCGCCGCTGCCTGGACGAAGTGAATGTTTGCTTTCTGTTTGCGCCCAACTACCACGGCGGCATTCGCCATGCCATGCCGGTGCGCCAGGCCCTGAAAACCCGCACCATCTTCAATGTGCTCGGTCCGCTGATCAACCCGGCCCGCCCCGACTTTATGCTGCTGGGAGTGTATTCCGAGCAGCTGGTGCGCTCCATTGCCGACACCCTGCTGGCCATGGGCCTTACCCGCGGCATGGTCATTCACGGCAGCGGCCTGGACGAAGTGGCCATTCACGGCCCGACCCGGGTGGCAGAAATCAATCACGGCAACATCACCGAATACGAGATCACGCCGGAAGCACTGGGCCTGCAACGCCATGACATCAGCGCCATTCAGGGCGGCAGCCCGAGTGAAAACAAGGACATTACCCTCGCCCTGCTGTCCGGCCACGGCACCGAGGCCCAGCAAGGAGTGATTGCCATGAACGTGGCCCCGCTGCTACTGATGAACGGCCAGGTCGGAAGCCTGAAAGAGGGCGTTGCCGAGGTGCTGGCTGTGTTAAAATCCGGCCGAGCAAAGGAAATAGCCACCAGACTGGCGGAGTTGAGCCAATGTTAAGTACCGTTCTCGGCAAGATTGTTGCCGACAAAAAAATCTGGGTCGCCGAGCGCAAGCAGACCCAGCCCCTGAGCAGTTTTGAAGCCGAGCTGACGCCGAGCGATCGCCCCTTTGTGGCGGCTCTGAGCGCCGGCAAGCCGGCCTTTATTCTGGAATGCAAGAAAGCCTCCCCTTCAAAAGGGCTGATCCGCGAACACTTCGATCTGGACGCCATTGCC
Organism: Gammaproteobacteria bacterium; assembly: GCA_018222825.1. GTDB lineage: Bacteria > Pseudomonadota > Gammaproteobacteria > Enterobacterales > Aeromonadaceae > Oceanimonas. Next base: position 3,510 of record JAAEZO010000077.1, on the reverse strand, counting down.
GCCGTTTACGGCCGCCATGCCTCGGCCATTTCGGTGCTGACCGACGAAAAGTACTTTCAGGGTAAATTCGAATTCGTCACCCGGGTGCGCGACCAGGTCAGCCAGCCGGTGATCTGCAAAGACTTCATCATCGATCCCTACCAGATCAAGCTGGCCCGCCACCACAGGGCCGACGCCATTCTGCTGATGCTGTCGGTACTGGATGACGAACAATACCGCGAGCTGGCGGCGGTGGCCCAGTCACTGAACATGGGCGTGCTGACCGAAGTGATCAGTGCCGAAGAAGTGGCACGCGCCATTGAACTGGACGCTCAGGTTATCGGCATCAACAACCGGGATCTGCGCGACCTGAGTATCGATCTCGACCGTACCCGCCGGCTTTCCGCCCTTATCCCCGACGATCGCATCGTGATCTCCGAGTCCGGCATTTACCACCACGGCCAGGTAAAGGCGTTGTCGGCCCACGCCGACGGCTTTCTGGTCGGCAGTTCACTGATGGCCGAAGACGATCTGGAGCTGGCCGCCCGCCGGTTGATCCTGGGTGACAACAAGGTATGCGGCCTGACTCGCCCGCAAGATGCGGCCGCCGCCCACCAGGCCGGTGCCGTATTCGGTGGCCTGATCTTCGCAGCCAAGAGCCCGCGCTGTGTGGACATAGAGCAGGCCAGACTGGTGATGGCCGCCGCCCCGCTCCATTACGTGGGCGTATTCCAGAACCAGCCTCAGACCGAAGTGGCCGCCATCGCTCGCGAGCTGGGCCTGACGGCAGTGCAACTGCACGGTGAAGAAGACGACGCCTATATCAGCGAGCTGAAGCAACAGCTGCCCGGCGTGGCGATATGGACGGCGGTGCCGGTTACCGACCGCCTGCCAGCGCTGGCCCAGGCCGCCGACCGACTGCTGTTCGACACCAAAACCGGTGGCCAGAGCGGCGGCACCGGCCAGACCTTTGACTGGCAACTGCTGAATGACATCGACAAGGCCAACGCCATGCTGGCCGGTGGCCTGACCCCGAACAACGCGGCCGACGCCGCCGCCCTGGGCTGCATTGGCCTGGACCTGAACTCCGGCGTAGAAAGCGCCCCCGGGCAGAAAGACGCGGCCAAGCTGAACGCCGCCTTCGCCTCACTCAGACATTACGGACGCAGGATAACCACATTATGAGCTTACTGAACCCCTTTTTCGGCGATTTTGGCGGCATGTATGTGCCGCAGATTCTGATGCCCGCCCTGCTGCAACTGGAACAGGCCTTTGTGGATGCCCAGCAGGATCCGGAATTTGACCGCGAATTTCGCGAGCTGCTGACCGAATACGCCGGCCGCCCCACTCCGCTGACCCGGGTGCGCAACCTGGCCGCCAACACCAAGACCCGCATCTATCTGAAACGGGAAGATCTGCTGCACGGCGGCGCCCACAAAACCAACCAGGTACTGGGTCAGGCACTGCTGGCCAAGCGCATGGGCAAGAAGCGCATCATCGCCGAAACCGGTGCCGGCCAGCACGGCGTGGCCACCGCCCTGGCCTGCGCCCTGATGGGCATGGAATGCATTGTCTACATGGGTGCCAAAGACTGCGAACGCCAAAAGCCCAACGTATTCCGCATGCAGCTGATGGGCGCCAAGGTCGTACCGGTACACTCCGGCTCGGCCACCCTCAAGGACGCCTGCAACGAAGCGCTGCGCGACTGGACCGCCAACTACGACACCACCCACTACATGCTGGGCACCGCCGCCGGCCCGCACCCCTTCCCCACCATAGTGCGTGAATTTCAGCGCATGATTGGCGAAGAAGCCAAGGTGCAGATCATGGAGCACGAAGCGCGCCTGCCCGACGCGGTGATCGCCTGCGTGGGTGGCGGCTCCAACGCCATCGGCATGTTTGCCGACTTTATCGATGAAGAAAACGTCAAACTGATTGGCGTAGAGCCCGCCGGCAAGGGCATTGAAACCGGTGAACACGGCGCTACGCTGGGCGAAGGCACCAAGGGCGTGTTCTTCGGCATGCTGTCGCTGATGATGCACGACACCGACGGCCAGGTAGAAGAGTCTTACTCCGTATCAGCCGGGCTCGACTTTCCCTCGGTTGGCCCCCAGCACGCCTTTCTGGCCACCTCGGGCCGCGCCCAGTATGTATCGGTGACCGATGATGAAGCGCTGGACGCCTTTCAGGCTCTGGCCCGCAACGAAGGCATTATTCCGGCGCTGGAGTCTTCTCACGCCCTGGCCTACGCCCTGAAAATGGCCGAAGCCGAGCCGGAAAAAGAGCAGGTACTGGTGGTTAATCTGTCCGGTCGTGGCGACAAGGACATCTTTACCGTTGCCGAGATTCTGGAACAGAAAGGAGAAATGAAATGAGCCGCTACAACCGCCTGTTTGACCGCCTCAAGGCCGGTAACGAAGGGGCCTTCGTGCCCTTCGTTACCCTGGGCGACCCCACGCCCGAGCATTCGCTCAAGGTGATTGACGCCCTGGTGGCCGGTGGCGCCGACGCGCTGGAGCTGGGCATTCCGTTCTCCGATCCGGTGGCCGATGGCCCCACCATTCAGGCCGCCACCCTGCGCGCCCGGGGTGCCGGTACCAACTCGCAAATCTGCTTCGACATGCTGACTCGAGTGCGGGAGAAGTACCCCGAGCTGCCCATCGGCCTGCTGGTGTACGCCAACCTGGTGTATGCACCGGGCATGGACAGCTTCTATGGCCGTGCCGCCAAGGCCGGTGTGGACTCGGTACTGGTGGCCGACGTGCCGCTGGAAATGGCCGAGCCCTTCAAGGCTGCCGCCGACCGGGCCGGCATAGAAACCATTTTCATCGCTCCGCCCAACGGTGACGAAGCCACCCTGAAGGCCGTGGCCGAAATGGGCTCCGGCTACACCTACCTGCTGAGCCGCGCCGGAGTAACCGGCACCGAAACCAAGGCCGGCAAGCCGGTCGACACCCTGGTTGCCACCCTCAAGCAATATAAGGCACCGCCGTCACTGCTCGGCTTTGGCATTTCCACCCCCGAACAGGTACGCGACGCCATTGCGGCCGGTGCCGCCGGCGCCATCTCCGGCTCGGCGGTGGTCAAGATCATCGAGCAGAACCTGGCCAATCCCCAGGCCATGCTGGACGGCCTGACCGCCTTCGTGAAAGACATGAAAGCCGCGACCAAGCCGCTGTAAACCGGTAAACCGTAAGCAATAAAAAAAGCCGTAGGCAGAACTGCCTACGGCTTTTTTTGTAAGCTCTCCCCCTCGTCATTCCCGCGAAGGCGGGAATCCAGTAGGGTCGAATTCATTCGACCAACAACCACTCCGTAGACAACAATTCATGCGGTGCTGCCTGTTTCCGTAGGCGCCCATTCATGCGGCGCGAACCAACAGGCGATGCCCAATCATCAGGCACAGCACCAACCCCGCCGCCCAGTTGGTTTGACTTACCGCTGATAGCTTACGACTTATGGCTTTCTGTAATCCTGAAATACCGCTTGTGCAACTCGCGAATCTGCTCGGCCAGCTCCGGCACCGGGCCC
>JAAEZO010000076.1 GCA_018222825.1 Gammaproteobacteria bacterium | reverse complement strand
CGGGCTGGCCCCCTGCTATTTCATTTACGGTGACGAGCCGCTGCTGAAGCAGGAAACACTGGACACTCTGCGCCAGGCCGCCCGTACGCTGGGTTTTGACGAGCGTCACCGTTTCGATGCCGACGAGGGGCTGGACTGGGACGACATTTTTGCGGCCAGTCAGTCGATGAGTCTGTTCAGTCAGCGCCAGATCATCGAACTGCACCTGCCGGACAAGCTCGACAAGACCAGCTCGGATCGGTTGCGTGAATTGCTCAAACAATGTCACCCGGATTTATTGCTGCTGATCACCGGCCCTCGGTTGAATCAGCAACAGCAGAAGAGTGCCTGGTTCAAGGCACTGACGGCGGCGGGCCCCCAGATACCGGTGGTGATCCCGGATGCCCGGCACTTTCCTCGCTGGCTGACCCAACGCCTGCACCAGCATGGCATGAGCGCCGAGCCCGAGGCCCTGCGCTGGCTGGCCTATGCCTTTGAAGGCAACCTGCTGGCGGTGGCCGGCGAAATCGAAAAACTGGCCCTGCAGCAGCTGCCGCAACCGCTGACACTGGCGCTGTTGCAGCAACAGGTACAGCCCCACCATCAGTTCAATCCCTTTCAGCTGTTCGACCCGCTGTTGCAGGGCAAGGTCAAACGCGCCTGTCGCATCCTGCTGCAACTGCGCCAGGAAGGGGTGGAGGCCGGCATGCTGTGCCATTTGCTGGCCCGGGAGCTGAGCACCTTGCAGCAACTGCAGCTGGGGTTGCAGGGAGGGCAGTCGTTTCATCAGCTGGCCGCCAATCTGCATGTCTGGTCCAGCCGCCAGCCGCTGATGCAGGCGGCCCTGGGCCGACTGCCGTTGCCCAAACTGCAGCAGTTGCAGTCGATGCTCGCCGCCGCCGACCGGGCCGTGGCCGCCTTCGATGACGACGAGGCCTGGCGCTGGCTATACAGCCTGTGTGTCGGCTTTCTCGACCAGCAACCGCTGACCATAACCCCGTGAGGAATTTTCATCCCTCACCTTCACGGAACAGATGATGAAAAAAGCCATCGGCCTGCTGGGCGGCACCTTCGACCCCATTCATGTCGGCCATTTACGCCCGGCCATTCATGTGCTGGAGCGATTGGAACTGGCCGAGGTGCGGCTGTTGCCCAACTATATTCCCCCCCACAGGGCCACGCCCGACAGCGCGCCGGAGCACCGGCTGGCCATGGTGCAACTGGCGGCGGCACAAACCCCGGGGCTGACCGTGGACGACCGGGAATTGAGACGCGACCGTCCTTCCTACACCATCGACACCCTGATCGAGTTGCGCCGGGAATACCCTCAGGTTCCCCTGTGCTTTCTGATGGGCATGGACTCGCTGTGCAGCCTGGATCGCTGGCATCGCTGGCAGGAACTGCTCGACCACGCTCACCTGGTGGTCAGTCACAGACCCGGCTGGATGCCCGACTTCAACCCGACCATCGAGGCGCTGTATCGGGCCCACGGCACCCGGGACAGCGAGCAATTGCATCGCAAACCCGCCGGCTGTATTTACCTGATCGATAACCCGCAACTCGATATTTCATCCACCCAGATACGTGACTGCATGCGGGCCGGGAACAATCCGCAGTATTTGTTGCCTGAATCGGTCGCGGACTATATTCGAGATAAGGGACTCTATAAGAGGCCCGTGTTATAATCCGTTGTCATTTTGAATTGAGGAGAAAGCCCCCTTGCAAGGTCAAGAACTGCATACCTTTATCGTCGACAAGCTAGACGATCTCAAAGCCCGCGATATTCAGGTTCTGGATGTCAGCGGCAAGTCCACCATCACCGACTGCATGATCATCTGCTCCGGTAACTCCAGCCGCCATGTCAACTCCATTGCCGAGCACCTGGCCACCGAAGCCAAGCATGCCGGCCTGCACCTGATGTGTGTAGACGGTCTGGACGCCGGAGAATGGGTGCTGGTCGACCTGGGCGACGCCATCGTGCACGTGATGCAGGAAGAAACCCGCGATTTTTACCAGCTCGAAAAACTCTGGGGTGGCAATAACGTCGGAGCCGTGGCCTGATGAAATTGCAACTGGTGGCGGTCGGCACCAAAATGCCGGCCTGGGTAACCGCCGGTTTTCAGGAATATCAGCGGCGTTTCCCTCGGGATCTGCCGCTTGAGCTGGTCGAGATCGCGGCCGGTAAACGCGGCAAGAATGCCGATATCGAGCGCATTCTGCACAAGGAAGGCGAGCAGATGCTGGCGGCGGTGTCCAAGTCGGCACGCATCGTCACCCTCGATATTCCGGGCCGTCCCTGGACCACAGAGCAATTGTCCGGCGAGCTGACCCGCTGGCAGCTTGACGGCAGGGATGTCGCCATTCTGATCGGCGGCCCCGAAGGGCTGTCGCCGGCCTGCAAGGCCGCCGCCGAACAATCCTGGTCTTTATCACCGCTGACGCTGCCTCATCCGCTGGTGCGGGTGGTGGCGGCAGAAAGCCTGTATCGCGCCTGGAGCATCAATAACAACCACCCCTATCACCGAGAGTAATCATGGCAAAAGGCCGGGTAAAGATGCGCGATCATGGCGCCGAATCATCCCTGTACTGGCGCCGGGCGGTGATAGCGTTTATGGGCATAGTGATATTGCTGGGGGTATTGCTTGCCAATCTTTACCATCTGCAGATCAACGAACACCAGAGTTATCAGACCCGCTCCAACGATAACCGCATCAAGGTGCTGCCCATCGCTCCCACCCGAGGCCTGATCTTCGATCGCAACGGCGTGCTGCTGGCGGAAAACCGGCCCATCTACAGCCTGGAAATCATCCCCGAACAAGCTCATGATCTGGACTCCACCGTCGACGAGCTGATTGCGCTGCTCGGGCTCGCCCCCGAAGTCAAAGACCGCTTTCTGGCCGACGTACGCCGCCAGCGCCGTTTCAATCCGGTGGTGCTGGTCAATCGCCTGAGCGAAGAACAGGTGGCCCTGTTCAGCATCAATCAGCATAAATATCCGGGCGCGAACATCGAAGCCTATCTCAAGCGCTTTTATCCCTACCGGGATACCTTCACCCATGTGATCGGCTATGTGGCGCGTATCAACGACAAGGACGTGGCGCGCCTGCAGGAAGACAACAAGCTGGCCAACTACGCCGCCACCCGCGATATCGGCAAGCTGGGCGTCGAGCGTTACTACGAGGATCTGCTGCACGGTCAGGCCGGTTATCAGGAAGTCGAGGTCAATAACCGCGGCCGGGTGATCCGCACCCTCAAATATCAGCCGCCGATACCGGGCAGCGATATCTATCTCAACGTGGATGTGGCGCTACAGCAGAAAGCGCAGAAACTGATGGCCGATCGCAGGGGCGCCGCCGTGATCATGACCCCGAAAGACGGCAAGATACTGGCGCTGATTTCCAGCCCCAGCTACGACCCCAATCTGTTCGTGCACGGCATCAGCGGCCCCGAATACCGGGAGCTGCTGAACAACCCGGACCGCCCGCTGATCAACAGAGCCAGCCAGGGCATCTACGCCCCGGCCTCGACCGTCAAGCCGATGATGTCGGTGATGGGGCTGAACGAAGGCGCCATTACCCCCAGCACCCGTTTCTTTGGCGGACCCTATTTCCAGATCCCCAATACCAAGCGTAAATTCCGCGACTGGCGGCGCTGGGGCCACGGCTGGATGGATGTGTACCGGGCCATCGAAATCTCGGCCGATACCTTCTTCTACGACCTGGCCTACCGGGTGGGCATAGACAACATCAACGACTACATGACCCGTTTCGGTTTCGGTCAGTATTCCGGGGTCGATCTGCACGAAGAAACCAGCGGCACCATGCCGTCCCGCGACTGGAAGCAGGCCCGCCATAAACAACCCTGGTATCAGGGCGATACCATCTCGATTGGCATCGGTCAGGGCTACTGGACCGCGACCCCGCTGCAGCTGGCCCGGGCCGTCGCCATCATGGTGGATCACGGTGAAACCGTTCACCCCCGCCTGCTGCACGGCATCAGGGGCCCCGAGGGCATGATCTCGATGCCGATAAGCAAGAGTGACCCCATTCAATTGAAACAGGACAGCTTCTGGGATGTCGGCCTTTCCGGCATGTACCGGGTGATCAACGGCAAAGAGGGCACCGCCCGCCGGGCCTTTGCCGGTACACCCTACAAGGCAGGCGGCAAATCTGGTACCGCACAGGTATTCAGCCTGGCCGAAAATCAGCAGTACGACCATGCCAGCACCAAGGAGCACCTGCGCGACAATGCCCTGTTCGTGGCCTTTGCCCCCTTTGAAAAACCGGAGGTGGTGGTATCAGTGGTGCTGGAAAATGCCGGTGGCGGTAGCTCACACGCCGCCCCCGTGGCCCGGGATCTGCTCGATCTCTACATGATTCCCGAGCTACTGCAGAACACCGAAGGCGAGGAACAGCCACATGAATAAACGACAGCGTCGTCGCCCCCTGTGGGAAATACTGCATCTGGACTGGCCACTGCTGCTGGCGCTGCTGACCCTGCTCGGGGCCAGCTGTGCCATTCTCTATTCTGCCTCCGGTGAAAGCCTGGACTCCCTCACTCGCCAGGGTCTGCGTATCGGCCTGTCACTGGTGGTGATGATGGGGCTGGCGCAGCTGCCTCCCGGTTTTTATGCCCGTTGGGCACCGCCGGTATTCATACTGGGAGTGATACTGCTGGTACTGGTGTTGCTGGTCGGCGATATCGGCAAGGGGGCACAACGCTGGCTGGAATTGGGCTCCTTTCGCTTCCAGCCCTCGGAGATCATGAAGCTGGTGATGCCGATGACCATCGCCGCCTATATCAGCCGCTATCCACTGCCACCCAGCCTGCTGCATGTGTTTCTGGCGCTGGGGCTGGTACTGTTCCCCACCCTGCTGATCGCCAAGCAACCGGATCTGGGCACCTCCCTGCTGGTGGCGGCCTCCGGCTTTTTCGTCATTTTTCTGGCCGGTATGTCCTGGCGACTGATCCTGGCCGCCGTGGCCGCCATCGCCGCCTTTCTGCCGCCCTTGTGGTTTTTTCTGATGCACGACTATCAGAAACGACGGGTTCTGACTCTGCTCAACCCGGAAAGTGATCCCCTGGGCGCCGGTTATCATATCATCCAGTCCAAGATCGCCATCGGCTCGGGCGGACTCTGGGGCAAGGGTTGGCTGCAGGGCACCCAGTCGCAGCTGGAGTTTCTGCCCGAACGCCATACCGACTTTATCTTTGCGGTATTGAGTGAAGAGTTCGGCCTGGTTGGCGTCTGCCTGCTGATGCTGCTCTATCTGTTCATCATCTGGCGCGGCCTTTACATCTCGATGAAGGCCCAGGGTGCCTTTCCCCGCCTGCTCGGCGGCGCCCTTACCCTGACCTTTTTCGTGTACGTGTTTGTCAATATCGGCATGGTCAGCGGCCTGCTGCCGGTAGTGGGCGTGCCCTTGCCGCTGATCAGTTACGGCGGTACCTCCATGGTGACACTGATGGCCGGATTTGGCATCCTGATGTCCGTGCATACTCATAAGCGCCTGTTGGCCAAATAAAAGGATTACCGAATGCGTCTTGCCCTTATTTCTGCCGCCTTGCTGTTGACCACCTCGGTAACGGCCGCGGAGATGAATCCGGAACAACAGCTTTGGCTTGACGAGCTGGCCGGCAAGTTTGAATTGCCCGTCGCCGAACTCAGCGACGCCATCACCCAGGCTAGCTATCAGCAATCGATCATCGATGCCATGACCCGGCCGGCCGAAGCCAAGCCCTGGCACCAGTATCGGCCCATTTTTCTGACCGACAAGCGCCTGCAGCAGGGTGTCGAATTCTGGCAGCAACATGCCGAGTTGCTGGCTCGGGCCGAGCAGGAACTGCAGGTACCGGCACAAATCATCACCGCCATTATCGGGGTGGAAACCTTCTATGGCGCCCACATGGGCAGCCACAAGGTACTGGATGCGCTCTATACCCTGGGCTTCAACTACCCGCCCCGGGGCGAGTTCTTCCGCTCCGAGTTCGCCAATTACCTGCAACTGGCCAAAGAGCAGGGCTGGACGCTGGGTGAACAGAAAGGCTCCTACGCCGGCGCCATGGGCATGGGGCAGTTTATCTCCTCCAGCTACCGTCATTATGCGATCGACTTCGACGCCGACGGCGTGCGCAATCTGTTTCAGCCGGTCGATGCCATCGGCAGCGTCGCCAACTACTTTCACCAGCATAAATGGCAATTGGGTGACGATGTCGCCTACCCGGCTAAAGTGACCGATACCGACGCCGCCGACGCCTTGTTGAGCCCGGCACTGGAGTTAAGCCACAGCTGGGCCGAGCTGGCCACCGCCGGTGTGTTAGTGGATCAGGAGCTGGCCGCAGATACGCCGGTCAAGCTGATTCGACTGGATGGTGTCGACAGGCCGGAATATTGGGTGGTACGACACAACTTTTACGTGATAACCCGCTATAATCGCAGTCCCTTGTATGCCATGGCAGTCTATCAACTCAGTGAGCAGCTTAAGCAGGCCTATGAACAGTCTCTCTAAATCCCTTTTGCCGTTGGCGGCACTCATGCTTGCCGCCTGTAGTTCCCAGCCTGCTCCAGAGCAGGAGCAGACAAAGGATGAAGCCTACGATCGGGAAACCGCCGGCGGCCGTTATGCTCTGCGCCAGGACAAGCCGCCCGGCGTGGCCCCCAACCTGGATCACGTCAAGGACGCGGTGCCGCGTTATGAGCCCTATACCCGCCAGGGCAACAAGAACTACAACGTCTGGGGGCAGGATTACGAGGTATGGCAGGAAGTCGAGAACTACCAGGATGAAGGCATGGCCTCCTGGTATGGCGCCAAGTTCCACGGCTATCACACCTCCAACGGCGAGGTATATGACATGTATACCATGACCGCCGCCCACAAGAATCTGCCGCTGCCTTCCTTCGTGCGAGTCACCAACAAGGAGAACGGAAAGCAGGTGGTGGTGCGGGTCAATGATCGCGGCCCCTTCCATGACGACCGGGTACTTGATGTGTCCTATGCCGCCGCCTACAAACTGGGCATGCTCAATACCGGCACAGCGCCGGTGAAAATAGAGCTGATCAAGGTGGCTCCCGACGGCAAGGAAAGCCGCCTGGCAAAGGCTACCGAAGGCAAACATATTCAGTTACTGGCCACCCGCTCGGCCGATAAAGCCAAGGAACTTGCTGCCCGCCTGAGCAAAGAGTATGGTTTCCCCGCCCGAGTGGAGCGCCAGTCTGAATGGTATCGCCTGCAGATGGGGCCTATTCCGGCCAATAAAACAGAAAACACCCTGACCCGGCTGATTGCCGAAGGGTATGCACAGGCCTATTTCCTGAACTGAACAGCCTGTTTTAATTCATCTTATACCGGCAGCCACTGCCTCTTTACACAGGGATCCAGCACACGTTATGCGTATGGTTAACACTCTCCCCTCCTTATTCCTTGCCGCTTTTGTGTCCTTTACCACTCAGGCACAAACTCAGGGCCCCATGATTCCGGAGCCGCCGGCCATCGCTGCCAAATCCTATGTGCTGATGGACTACGCCAGCGGCCAGGTACTGGTGTCACACCAGGCAGAAGAAAAACTGCCGCCGGCCAGCCTGACCAAGATGATGACCTCCTACATTCTGGGTCAGGCGCTGCAGGAAGGTAAGGTCAAGCGGGACGACCTGGTCACCATCAGTGAAGCGGCCTGGGCACAGAACTTTCCCGGCTCGTCGGTGATGTTTCTGGAAGTGGGCAAGCAGGTCAGCATCGATCAGCTGAACCGCGGCATCATCATTCAGTCCGGTAACGATGCCACCGTGGCCGTGGCCGAACACCTGGCCGGCAGCGTCAATTCCTTTGCCGATCTGATGAATGGCTGGGCCGCCCGCCTGGGCATGAACGACAGTCACTTCGTGACCCCGCACGGCCTGCACAGCGATGACATGTATACCACCGCGTATGACATGGCGAAGCTGGGTCAGGCGCTGATCCGCGATGTGCCGGAAGAATATAAAATCTATTCCGAAAAGTCCTTTACCTTCAATGGCATTACCCAGCACAACCGCAACTCGCTGCTGTGGGATCAGTCACTGAATGTCGACGGCATCAAGACCGGCCATGTAGAGGCCGTGGGCTATAACCTGGTGTCATCCGCCACCAAGGAAGACATGCGTCTGATCGCCGTGGTCATGGGCGCTGCCAACGAACGGCTGCGCGCCTCCGAAAGCAAGAAACTGCTGACCTACGGTTTCCGCTTCTATCAGACGCTGACCCCGTATCAGGCGGGCAGCAAGCTGATGGATCAGCGCATCTGGATGGGCGACAAGGACACAGTAGCGCTTGGCGTCGACAAGACGGTCGCGGTGACCATTCCCCGTGGCCAGGCCCAGAGCCTGGAAGCCGACTTCACCCTCGACAAGGCACTGAAGGCCCCGCTGGCCAAAGGCGAGCAGGTCGGTACCCTGCACCTCAAGCTGGACGGCAAAGACGTGATGACCATGCCGCTGGTAGCACTGGAAGAAGTCGAACAGGGTGGCATCTTCAGCCGTCTGATCGACTACATCAAGTTGCTGGTTCAGGATCTGTTCAACTGATCATCGACTGAGCGTCAACGGGTGCAATCGCATCCGTTTTTTATTTCCTCTCCCATATCTTCCTCCCTGCTCGCCTTGCAATACTCTTTTACCTTCGTTTGCCGTCCCGTATTACGGTGCTAACTGGTAATATAAAATCCATCTTACATTCAATTGTTTACTCGAATATCGAGGCTGATGATGATGAAATTTGATGTTGCCATCGTAGGAGCGGGTTCCATGGGCATGGCCGCGGGATACTTTCTGGCCAGACAGGGCAAAAATGTCGTGCTCATCGATGCGTTTGATCCGCCCCATCATAACGCCAGCCATCACGGGGAAACCCGTATCATTCGTTATGCCTACGGCGAAGGTGAGCAATATGTGCCACTGGCACTGCGTGCCAAGGCATTATGGGATGAACTTGAACACGAAAGTGGGCAACATCTTTTTCTCGAAACCGGTGTGTTGAACATAGGCGCACGAGATTCGTCGTTTATACAAATGCTCATTGCCAGTGCCGAAAAACACCAACTGCCCATCGAAATACTCGATTCGGAACAGGTTCGAAAGCGTTACCCCGGCGTCACGATTCCCGACCACTTCATCGCCTGCCTGGAGTCCAGCTCTGGCGTACTCAAATGCGAAGACGCCATCGGTGCCTACAAGGCACTGGCCATAAAGCAGGGCGCCACCCTGCTCTGCCATCACCCGGTGAGCCACATCAGCCTGTCGGACAATCAGGTCACCCTCGAAGCCAAGGACAAAACCATTCAGGCGGCGAAGCTTATCGTGTGTGCCGGCGCTTGGTCTGAAAAGCTGCTGAAGAAACTGGATCTGGAGCTGCCGTTAACCGCCATCAAAAAGACCTTTGCCTGGTTCGATGCCGACTCCGCCCTGTATGGCGAAGGGGTGCTACCTGCATTCACCTTCAACACCCCGGAAGCCATTCATTACGGTTTTCCCAGCATCGATAATGCCGGCTTGAAACTGGGCCGTCACGATGGCCCGCAACAACGACAGGACCCCGGGCAACCGATTTCATCGTTCAGCCAGGAGCATGACAGTCCCGATCTTACCCGCTTTCTGCAAAGCTACCTACCGCAAGTCGGCAGCCTGAAAGTCGGCAAAACCTGCATGTACACCATGACGCCGGATGAAGACTTCATCATCGACACTCACCCCGCTCACTCCCATGTGGTGATTGCGGCCGGATTTTCCGGACATGGTTTCAAGTTCAGCAGCGTGGTCGGTGAGATTCTTGGCGAACTGGCACTGACCGGAACCAGCCGACACAACATATCGCCGTTCTCGTTGAGCCGGTTCGCATAGCAGGCACCAACGTCGATGGCGACAGGGCACACGACAGCAGCTTCGTTGGCAGAAAATATCCGTAAAGCCAGTATGGGCTTGGCTTCATCCGGTGAATCCGAGTCCGCTTCGGCCGGGTAATATTGTGTTCCCGGTCATCATGTCGGTTTCGAAACCGTCGGTTTTATGATAAAACGTGACTTGTGTTGTGGAACAATTTCCACCATCCCGAATACCGCTCGTTGCCACGTTGTAAAGGTTGCCATGAATACCAAATTTGATGAGTTGCTCGATTTCCCCTGCCGTTTCCCCTTCAAGATCCTGGGCCTGGCCGACGAGCGCCTGCCCGATATGGTGGTGGAAGTGCTGCAACTGCATGTCCCCGGTGATTACAGCCCCCAGGTTCGCCCCAGCAGCAAAGGCACCTACCATGCGGTGACCGTGCAGGTCACGGTAACCAGCAAGGAACAGGTCGAATTGCTGTATCAGAAGCTGGGTGAGCTGGATCTGGTCAAGTACGTACTCTAGGACATAGTGATGCTGCAGGATAAGCTTACCGTCAGGCACTGGGGACAGGCCTCCTACGAACACGTCTGGCATACCATGCAGACGTTTACCGATCAGCGGGGCGAAGACACCCAGGATGAATTCTGGCTGGTCGAGCACCTGCCGGTGTTCACCCAGGGTCAGGCCGGCAAGGCCGAGCATATTCTCAATGTCGGCGATATTCCGCTGGTACAGACCGACCGGGGTGGCCAGGTCACCTATCATGGGCCCGGCCAGCTGGTGTTGTATCTGCTGGTCGATGTACGCCGCAAGAAGCTCGGCGTTCGTCCCCTGGTGACCGGCATGGAAAGTGCCATCGTCAACCTGCTGGCCGATTATCAGATAGCAGCCTATGCCAAGCCCGACGCCCCCGGCGTTTATGTGGGAGACAGCAAGATTGCCTCCCTGGGGCTGCGGGTACGCCGCGGCTGCTCTTTTCATGGACTGGCGCTGAACGTCAATATGGATTTGACCCCCTTTCTGCGGATCAACCCCTGTGGTTACGCCGGCATGGCCATGACCCAGTGTTGCGCCCTGGGCGGACCCCAGACCCTAGAAGAAGCTCAGTCCCGACTGGTACCCTTGCTGGCAGAGCAGCTTGGTTATCAACATCTCTACTACACCACAGAGAAACTGAAATTATGAATAAACCTGTACGCGTAGAGCCCGGCGTAAAATTGCGTGATGCCGACAAGATGGCCCTGATCCCGGTCAAGTACATGCCGGAGGCAGACGAGGAAGTGTTGCGCAAGCCGGAGTGGATGAAGATCAAGCTTCCTCCCAGTAATCAGCGCATACAGAACCTGAAGAACATCATGCGCGAGAACAAGCTGCATTCGGTCTGCGAAGAGGCGTCCTGCCCCAACCTGCCCGAGTGCTTCAACCACGGCACTGCCACCTTCATGATCCTCGGCGCCATCTGTACCCGCCGTTGCCCGTTCTGCGACGTGGCCCACGGCCGCCCGCTGGCGGTGGATCCGGAAGAGCCGGCCAAGCTGGCCAAGACCATCAAGGAACTGGGCCTCAAGTACGTGGTGATCACCTCGGTAGACCGGGACGATCTGCGTGACGGTGGTGCCCAGCACTTCGTCGACTGTATTCGAGCCATCCGCGAGCAGAGCCCCAACACCAAGATTGAAATTCTGACTCCGGACTTCCGTGGCCGCATGGATACCGCGCTGGAAATTTTCAAGGATACTCCGCCGGACGTATTCAACCACAACCTGGAAACCGCCCCGCGCCTGTATCGTGTTGCCCGTCCCGGCGCCGATTACAAATGGTCGCTGGAGCTGCTGCGCCGGTTCAAGGAAATGCACCCGCAGGTCGCCACCAAGTCCGGCGTCATGATGGGCCTTGGCGAAACCAACGAAGAAATCGCAGAGGTCCTCAAGGATCTGCGTGCCCACAGCGTCACCATGCTGACGCTGGGCCAGTATCTGCAGCCGAGCCGCCACCACCTGCCGGTGAAGCGCTACGTGCCGCCGGCAGAGTTTGACGAGCTGAAAGAGCTCGCCGACAGCATCGGTTTCAGCCACGCCGCCTGCGGCCCCTTCGTTCGCTCGTCCTACCACGCGGACTTGCAGGCCCAGGGTGTGGAAGTCAAATAACCACGTCCCCCTGCATAAAAAAAGGAGCCGAAGGGCTCCTTTTTTTATTGTTCACTCCAGATTCTGCGGTGAAACTGCAGCAATCAGCACCGCACAAGTCGATCAAAGGAGTCACAACGCCGACACGCTACAAGCACATCCATGTGAGCTTGACATGCCATCTGACCGCCAAGAATGGCGGGAATGCCGGAACGGCAGAAGCATTTTCCGGCCATGGCATGTCACGGTCGGCTCTGTGATCCCCTTTGCTCTCCTTTCGGCTTGGCAGTCGCCTGCAGGCACCGAGTCGCCCGCAGGAGGTGCCAACCGGCAACGCCGATACATCAAAGAGGACGAAGGGATCTGCTCAGCCGACCATCCGCGCCACGGATGGCGCGGCTGAGCCTACAAGGATGTATTTACGGCGAGTCGGCGGAGCTGGCCCTTCGTCCTCATTCCTGACTCAAACAACCGCCTCTCGACATTTTGGGAGCGAGAAACAAAAAGGAGCCTTGCGGCTCCTTTTTAAACGGCTTATCGGACGACTCAGGCCTGACGGCGGGCGGTCACGGCGTCGGCCAGTTGCGCCAGCAGGGCTTCGGTATCTTCCCAACCGATGCAGGCGTCGGTGATGCTCTGGCCATAGGTCAGCTCGCAGCCATCTTCCAGATCCTGACGGCCTTCGACCAGATGGCTTTCTACCATCACGCCCATGATTGCCTGTTGGCCCGCGGCCAGCTGGGCGCAGACATCGTCACACACCACCAGCTGCCGCTGATACTGCTTGCTGCTGTTGGCATGACTGAAGTCGATCATCAGCTTCTGCGGCAGTCCGGCTTTTTCCAGCCCCGCACAAACGGTGACTACGTGATCGGCGCTGTAATTCGGCTCCTTGCCGCCGCGCAGAATGATATGGCAGTCCGGGTTGCCGGCAGTGGCGACAATGGCGGAATGGCCCAGCTTGGTCACCGACAGAAAATGGTGCGAGG
>JAAEZO010000075.1 GCA_018222825.1 Gammaproteobacteria bacterium | reverse complement strand
CTGTAAATCTGACGGCTCAGCCTTCGCTGGTTCGAATCCAGCTCCCTCCACCATCCTTTAAAAGCCGGTGCTCAGCACCGGCTTTTTTTATGCCTGAAAATCCTGATCAATACCCCTTCTGTCTGCATCTCGGTGCAGAGTAAACGCCGCACATATTCCATCTATACTCTTGGCTGTGCCTGAAGCCGCACATGTGTTAGCCACATTCATTAGGAGAGAGACGGGATGAAAAAGATACTGGTGCTTTATTACTCCATGTACGGCCATATCGAAACACTGGCCCGGGCCGTAGAGCAAGGCGCCGCCTCGGTATCCGATACCCGGGTGGTGGTCAAGCGCGTCGCCGAGCTGGTACCCGATGCGGTGCTGGCCAAAAGCGGTGCCAAGGTCAATCAGACCGCACCCATCGCCGACCCGCAGGAACTGGCCGATTACGACGCCATCATAGTGGGTACTCCCACCCGTTTCGGTAATATGAGTGCGCAGATGCGTAACTTCTGGGATCAGACCGGTGGCTTATGGGTCAAGGGTGCCCTCATCGGTAAAATCGGTAGTGTGTTTACTTCTACCGGCACCGGCGGCGGCAACGAAACCACCATTACCTCCACCTGGAACACCCTGGCCCACCACGGCATGATGATCGTCGGTCTACCTTATTCCTGCCCTGAATTGACCGAGCTGGAGCAGTTGCACGGCGGCTCGCCCTACGGCGCAGCAACCATCGCCGGTAGTGACGGCAGCCGCCAGCCTACCCAGCAGGAGCTGGCGATGGCCCGCTTTCAGGGAGAACACGTCGCCAGGATGGTCGCCAGGTTGCAGTAACAAAAGGTAGATTCTTGGCTGTACATATGACGTAGAATGTTCAGGTAACGAGTCTGCTTTTATCAATCCATTTTCCTCTAGAGTACACCGAATAAACCTGTACATACGGAGTGAAAATATGAGCATCATTTCAAGTGCCAACCTATATTTAATCTCTTATATAACACCAAAAACAGAACGCTTGGATTATAGGCAGAAAGCAAAAAACCGGAGTTTCCTCCGGTTTTTTATCTATTTTTTGGCTTTCTTTCTATAGCAGAAGCCAAAAAAAGGATAGTAAAAATTAGTTACCGTGAACGATCAGTTCATAGTTACCAATAATGCCCAGGATGTTATTCGCTTTCCAATCCATGTGGGTCACGGTAGTAATGTTACCATCGGCCTTGGCGGCTTCAATGCTACAGTCCCCCTGAGCAACCAGAGACAGAATGCTCTGACATTTAGCATGACCAACCTTGGTTGCCTTGGCATTAGAGGTGGCACCTACAGGAAGCTGTAGATCGGTAAAAAGACCACCGTGCGGGGCTGAAGTAGCGCAACCAGTCAGAGAAACAGTGGCAGCCAGAGCGAGAGTAGTAAGAACTTTTTTCACGAATAACCCTTTTTCATAATTTGAACACATAAGGAAAAGGAGCCTTTTGACTCCTCTTTCTTATGTTACTCTATCTTATTAAAAAACTAAATAAGCGAATATATTTTATGACAGTTATCGTACGCTGAGATGGCTGATGCCAATGAGGTGATGAGATGAAAAAGTGAATGCAGTATTATTCAGGTTACACATTCGGCCAGGATAAATATTCGGAAAATAGTGTGAAATGACGGCAGCGGCCTATAAAAATACCGCTGTCGTCATTGCTTTTAATCTATTCAGCAACACATGAATTTTCAGTATTCACTTGCGTACTTCCGGCTCTTGCAGTGCCTGCTCCAACCGTCGTTGCTGATGCTCCGGCGACTGGGTGTGCCGCGCCAGCAGCCGGTACATGGCCGGCACGATAAACAGCGTCAGCAGGGTCGCCAGTGCCACGCCGGCAAACACCACTATGCCTACCGCCTGCCGGCTTTCGGCACCGGCGCCACTGGCCAGGATCAACGGTATGGCGCCTGCCACCGTGGTAAAGGCAGTCATCAGAATGGGCCGCAGCCGCCGTACCGATGCCTCGATTAACGCCTCGTCGAAAGGCTGACCCCGGTCACGCAGCTGATTGGCAAATTCCACGATCAGAATACCGTTTTTGGTCACCAGCCCTATCAGCATCACCATGGCTATCTGGCTGTAGGCGTTAAGGGTCATGCCCGTCAGATACAGCCCGAGCAGGCCACCGAGCAGGCCAAGTGGCACCGTGAGCAATACGATAAAGGGATGAACAAAGCTTTCGAACTGGGCCGCCAGGATCAGAAAAACCACCACCAGCGCCAGCCCGAACACGAAGGCCACATCACCCTGATTACTCTTGTATTCCAGCGACTCCCCCTTGTAATCGACAGTGGCATTGTCGGGCAGTTGCTCGCGCACCAGACCGTCCAGATAATCCAGTGCCTCGCCCAGGCTGTAGTTGCCGACCAGATTGGCGCTGAGGGTAATTGCCTTCTTGCGATTGTAATGATTCAGTGAAGGCGAGGCCCCCTGCTCGTTCAGGGTGACCAGGTTATCCAGCGACACCAGCTCGCCGCCACCGGTACGCAGATAAATGCCGCCCAGATCACTGAGCTGTCTGAAGGCGTCTTGCTGCCCCTTGAGGTAGACATCGTATTCTTCACCCTGGCGGGCATAGGTGGTGATGCCCTGGCCGCCAAGCATCACATTGAGACTGTCGGCCACCTCGGTTACCGAAATCCCCAGCTTGGCCGCCCGCTGCTGATCCACTTCCACCAGCAGCTCGGGTTTGGTCTGGGCATAATCCAGATCCAGATCGCTCAGACCCGGATTGTCTCGCGCCAGCCGCTGCAACTGTTCGGCCCAGTCATAGAGCTCGTCGTAGTCGGCCCCGCCCAGCACAAACTCCACCGGTGAGCTGGAGCCGCCACGAATGGACGAGGGCAGTATCGGGATCACCAGCACATCGGCCACATCCCGGGTCAGAGCGCGAATACGCCCGACAATTTCCTCCGCCGAAGGCTCCCGTTTATCCCAGGTTTCCAGGCTGGTAATCACCATGCCGCTGTTGACTCCGCCCCCGAAGCCCGGAGTGCGGACCGTCAGACTGGTGACGGTGCCGTCTTGCTGTAAAGGCGCCAATCGCGCTTCTACCTCGCCCATGGCCCGGCTCATGCGTTCGAAGCTGGCCCCTTCGGCTCCGCGCACCAGCACGAAGATCACGCCCCGGTCTTCCTTCGGGGTCAGGCTCTGCGGCACTTCCCGAAACAACAGGGTAATAAGCCCCAGTGCCAGCACCATGGCTACCGGTGCCCACCAGCGATGACTCAGTTCACTACCGAGCAGGCGCCGATAGCCCTGCTCCAGTCGGCTAAAGCCCGCATCGAAGCGGCTCGCCAGCCAACCGGGTTGCTGTCTGGGCTTCAGGATCTTGCTGGCCATCACCGGGGTCAGAGTCAGTGCCACCAGCGACGAAAAAGCCACGGCACCTGCCAGCAATACCGCAAACTCGGTAAAAATGCGGCCTATGATGCCGCCCATGAACACGATGGGCAGAAATACCGATACCAGGGTCAGGGTGGTGGCGATCACCGCGAAGCCCACCTCGCGCGTGCCGTGATAGGCCGCGGCCAACGGTGAGCGGCCCCGCTCCAGATGATGGTGAATGTTCTCCAGTACCACAATGGCATCGTCCACCACCAGACCAATGGCCATGATCAGCGCCATCAGGGTAATGAGGTTGACCGAATAGCCCAGCGCATAGGCCAGTATGAAGGCGCTAACAAGCGAGACCGGCACCGTTACCGCCGGGATCAGGGTGGCGCGCACCTGCCCCAGAAAGATGTAAATCACCAGTACCACCAGCCCCACGGTGATCATCAGGGTTTGATACACCTCGCTGATGGCGCTGTCGATAAATACCGAGCTGTCGTAAGTCCAGGTCAGCTCGGCCCCTTCGGGCAGAAAGGGCTGCTGAGCAATAATCTCCTGCTTGACCTCATTCACCACATCCAGGGTATTGGCCTGAGTTTGTTTGACGATGCCCAGCCCCACCACGTTCTGGCCGTTGGAGCGAAACAGGGTATCTTCCGGCTTTTCGCCTTCCCAGATCTCGGCCACGTCACCCAGATAGACCCGAGCGCCCGAGTCGATGCGGCGAATGCTCAGGGTCTGGAAGTTGACCGCCTGATCGTAACCACGCTGAATGCGGGCGGCGAAGTTCTGCTGGCTGTTTTCCAGGGTGCCGGCCGGCAACTCCACATTCTGGGCACGCAGGGCGGCACGAATATCGGCCACCGTGACCCCGCGTGAGGCCATGGCCACCGGGTCCAGCCGCACGTTCATTACCCGCTCTTTACGACCGCCAACCCAGACCGAGCTGACGCCGTCGAGCAGGCTGAAACGATCGGCCAGCACGTTCTGGGCATAGTCGCCCAGTGCCAGCGGCGACATACCGGTCGAGCGCAGCGTTACCCACAAGATGACATCGTTACGCCCCGTGTCCTTGGTAACGATGGGGGCATCGGCATCATCGGGCAGGCTGCGGGACGCCCGGGCCACCGCTTCGCGCACATCGCTGGCGGCGTTGTCCAGGTTTCGCGCCGGATCGAATTCGATGGTGATGCTGGAGCGGCCGTCGCTGGTGCTGGAACTGATGAATTTGACCCCGCTGATGCCCGACAACTCGTCTTCCAGCCGCTTGGTGACCTGCGTTTCCAGCACGCCGGCGCTGGCACCGGTATAATCGGTGCGTACCGTCACCACCGGCGAGGTGGTGTCGGGCATTTCCCTGAGCGGCAGCTCGAGAAAGGAAATCAGCCCGAATACGCACAACATCAGGCTCACGACCGTGGCCAGCACCGGACGGGAGATAGACAGATCAGAGAGCTTCACTCAGTACCTCCACCAGCATGCCTTCCCGCACCTTGACCGTACCTTCACTGACCACCCGCTCGCCAACCGCAAGTCCGTCGGCAATGGTGACCCGTTCCCCCAGATTACGGCCTATGCTCACGTTGCGCCGACTGACCTTGCCCTCGTCATCCACCACAAACACATAGCGCTGCTGGCCCGCATAAAGCAGGCTCTGCGTCGGAATCACCGCCTGGGTGTTGTTATCTACCTTCAGTTGCACCCGCATCAGCATGCCCGGCACCAGCAGCCCCTCACTGTTATCAAACAGCAACCGAACCCGGGCGTTGAGGGTGTCCTCATCCACGCTGGGGGCAATCACCGCCAGTTCACCAATAAAGGTCTGTTCGCCATAGGCTTCGGTATGCGCGCTCAGCTGCTCACCGACCTTGAGCAGGCGAAAATATTTTTCCGGTACCGCCAGATCCAGTTTGAGACTGCTCACGTCAAACAGGTTTGCCACCGGCTCGTTGGCCCCCAGCAGGGCGCCGGGCGCCACATCGCTTAACCCCATCACACCGCTGAAAGGAGCCTTGAGAGTCAGATAATCCGCCTGCACTCGAGCCGCCTGCAACTTGGCCTCGGCCATGGCCACCACCGCCTGCTGGCCGTTCAGCTCGGTCTGAGTAACCGCCTTGCGCCGAAACAGGGTCTGAAAATTGTTAAGTACACGACGGGCGTCCATCAGCACCGCCTCGGCTTCACGCACCGCCGCCTGCGCGGCTCTGTCATCCAGGCTGAGCAGCAGCTGATCCTGAGCGATCACCTCGCCGGGCACAAAGTGCACCTTGGTCACCCGGGCGCTGACCTGGGGGGCAATGGCTACCTGCTGGCTGGCCTTGAGGGTACCAATCAGTTCAATGCCGGCCGTCACCGACTGCTCGGTGACCCGCACCGTGGACACCACCGGAGCGCTGCGGGCCAGCACCGTTGTCGACATCATGATCGACAGGCTCAGCAGGCAGACCAACCAGAGTCCGGAGTGATGGTTATGACGAAACATGTTTTTATTCCTTTGTGCACATTGGCTCTAGTGTACCCGTTTCGTGCGGCCAGACTATGTCAGCCACCGGCAAAGAGGTAACAAAGTGTGACAAAATCCCACTACGCTTAGTCGAGGACGCAACAGGCCTTAATCGAAGACATCACGAGCCGGCAGGAGCCTCGTCAAGGAGACAGTATGAAGCAGGGAAAAATTCTGATCACCGGGGTAGCCCAGGGGCTGGGACTGGGTATGAGCCGCTATTTTCTGCAACACGACTACCAGGTAGTGGGGGTCGATATCGACAAGGATGCGCTCACCCGCATGGACGAAGCCGGGTTGCCCGGCTTGCAACTGGTACACCTGGATGTCAGTGAAGAAACCTCGGTACAGGCGCTGAGCCGGCTGATTGAACATCAGTTCGGGCAGATCGATGGCATCATCAACAATGCCGCCATCAGCCAGCCCCATCATGAACCACTGTCTCAACTCCCCCTGTCGCACTGGCAGCGGGTGCTGGCAGTCAATCTTACCGGCCCCATGCTGATCAGCAAGCACATGGCTCCCCTGCTTACGCCGGGCGGGGCCATCATCAATATCGCCTCGACCCGGGCTCATCAGTCCGAGCCCGACAGCGAGGCCTATGCTGCCGCCAAGGGTGGACTCATCGCCCTGACGCATGCCATGGCCATCAGCCTGGGTCCGAATGTTAGGGTCAATGTCATCAGTCCTGGCTGGATTGATGTGAGTCGGCTGCAGCCAAATCCCATGGAGCCGGTTCCCAGCCTGCACGATCACGGCCAGCACCCGGCCGGCCGGGTGGGTGATGCCGACGATGTGGCGGCACTGGCGCGTTTTCTGTTATCCGACGAGGCCGGCTTTATTACCGGTCAGGAATATATTATCGATGGCGGCATGAGCAAACGGATGATCTATCCGGACGGACCGACTGCCGACTGACCCCGGTTTCTGCTAGCATGGCGCCCTCTTTTTTAGCATCAGGCGCCGTAATGAAAGTTGTTTCCTTCAATATCAATGGACTCAGAGCGCGTTTGCATCAGTTGCAGGCGCTTATCGAAAAACACCAGCCGGACATCATCGGTCTGCAGGAAATCAAGGTTCACGATGATGCCTTTCCGCTGGCCGCTGTGGAAGCCATGGGCTATCACGTGCATTTTCATGGTCAAAAAGCCCATTACGGCGTGGCCATGCTGAGCAAGCAGGCCCCGCTTTCAATCCAGAAGGGCTTTCCCGGTGATGAAGAAGATGCCCAGCGACGCATGATCATGGGCCGTTTCGCCCGCCCCGACGGAAGCGTGCTGACCGTGCTCAACGGTTATTTTCCTCAGGGTGAAAACCGCAGCCACGAAACCAAGTTTCCGGCCAAAACCCGTTTTTATGCGGATTTGCAACGTTATCTGACCGAACATCATCAGCCGGATGACGCGGTTATCGTGATGGGAGACGTGAATATTTCCCATACCGATCTGGATATCGGCATCGGCGAGCCCAATCGCAAGCGCTGGCTGCGCGAGGGCAAGTGCTCCTTCCTGCCGGAAGAGCGGGAGTGGATGAACAAGCTGATGGGCTGGGGACTGGTCGACACCTGGCGATTGCAGAACCCGGAAGAGAGCGAGCGTTATTCCTGGTTCGATTATCGCAGCAAGGGGTTTAACGACAATCGCGGCCTGCGCATCGACCTGATCCTCGCCACCCGGCCGCTGATCGAAAAGTTGATCGAGACCGGCATCGACTACGAGCTGCGCGGCATCGAAAAGCCCTCGGATCACGCCCCTATCTGGGCAACCTTCGGCTGATTGATTCACTGGAAAGGATGAAGACAAGAGATGCTTCCTGATGAGTATCTCTTTCTTCGCAGTCTCGAATTTATTCGACCAGAAGGGCCCGAATCAAAGCGGTCAAATAAATTCGCCCCTACGGAAGAGACCATTCACCCGGTTTGACCCGGCCTGTTACAGCCCCAAAATTTCCTTGGCGAAGGGAATACTGAGTTTGCGCTTGGCCTGGAAGGAAGCGTTGTCGAGCAGGTCGAGAGCGGCGAGCAGCGTGCTCATATCGCGAGACAAGCGATTAAGCAGAAAGCGGCCCACATCGGTCGGCAGCTTGAAACCGCGCAACTCGGCTCTCAACTGCAGGGCGCTGAGCTTGCCTTCGTCATCCAGCGGTTTCAGCTGATAGGCCACGCCCCAGTCGAGGCGCGAGGCCAGATCCGGCAATTCCAGCCCCAGATTACGCGGCGCATTGACGGCACTGATCACCAAAGAACCCGAAGCCCGCTCGCGGCGGCGATTGAAGAAGTTGAATATCGCCCGCTCCCACTCTGCCACCCCGGCAATGGCATCCAGATTATCCAGACACACCAGCGCCAGCAGCTCCATGCCGTCCAATATACGAGTCGACATGTTCTGATAGCTGTCGAGCGAGATATAGGCCGCCGTCTCCCCCTCGCCATCCAGCTCGGCGCAGGCGGCATGCAGCAGATGAGAGCGACCACTGCCCTGCTGGCCCCAGAAATACAGCAGCTCGTCACCCTGACCGATAGCCGCATTTTTAAGGGCGGTGATCAGCTGAGCATTATCGCCCGGATAAAAACTGGCAAAGGTTTCATCATCCGGCAGCTGTACCGCCAGTGCCAACTGGGCTGGCTGGTTATCTTCTTCATCACCGTTAATCACGTTTGGCTCCTGACCAGCTGAATTCCCGTTCACCGGTCACGGTCAGTCCGCGTATGGTGGTCAATGCCTGCAGCACGGCGGCACGAGAGCCGGATATGCCCAGTCGATAACGCCCCTGAGAGCCGGCGCTATCAATAACATAGACCGACGCCACTCCATCGAGTTGACGCAATTTACGCTCCAGCAGCACAGTGTCTGCAAACCGGTGCAGGCCGGAAACCACTATGGTCAGCTCGCCGCCGGCATCCGCTTCGGCCAGCAACGGCTGTTCCGGTGCCGGGTTGGCGGGCCTCGGCGCCCGCTTCTGCCCGTTCTGTTCAACCCAGTAACGATTGATGCGCGCCATCAGTTTGGTCACCGCATCGGTACCCGACTCCAGCTTGCCTTCCAACAGCGGCGATGCTTGCTTGGAGCCAAACAGCTGCCAGCGGCCGCTGGTAGCGGCCTGCTGTGCGGTATTCTGCTCGACAACCAGCCAGTAGTCGGTGCCGTAGCGCCGACTGGCCTCACGCAGGGGCTTGGCGGCAAACAGTTCACGGGTGTCCAGCGCCATGTGCTCTTCCAGATCCCACAATGGCCATAGCAGCGGTATCTGATAGGCATTCGAGGCTAGTCGCCAGGCGCTATTCGCCTCGCTGCGGGCGCGACCGTCTTTCGATAGCCACACCAGCAAGGTCGGCCGAGGCGCCAGTGAAAACGGCAGCTCGGCGCTTTGCAGCAAGGCCAGTAGCTCAGCTTGGTTGAACACGGCGTTATAACCGGGGCCCGGCGGTTCCGCCTGCAGGTAGCGCGACAGTTCCCGCTTCACTTCATCCTGCACCCAGGAGTTCTGTGCTCGGCCGCCGGTCAGGCGATTCAGCACCAGCTCCACCGCCTGCGCCCGCGCCTCGCTCCGGTTATAGGGTGCCGGATCAAGATTAACCTCAAACACCGACTGAGCCGACACGGCGGCAGAGCACAGCAGCAGCGTCGTCAGTAACAGATTTTTCAACATCAAGTTGCCACTTTTGAAAAGCATAAGGCGCATGATAACCACAGACGTTAGCGCAAACCAGACTCAATGCGGCTGTGTTCTGGGTAATACCAGGTTCAACAGTATGCCGACGATGCCACACAGGCTGATGCCCTGCAGGCTGAAACCGCCGATACCAAAGGCCATGCCGCCGATGCCGAAAATCAGGATCACCGCCACGATGCACAGGTTGCGTGCCTGAGACAAATCCACCTGATGCTTGATCAGGCTGTTCAGACCGACGGTCGCGATGGAGCCGAACAGCAGAATCATGATACCGCCCATCACCGGGGTCGGAATGCTCAGCATCAGGGCACCGAATTTACCGACAAAGGCCAGTACGATGGCAAAGCCCGCCGCCCAGGTCATGATCACCGGGTTGAAGTTCTTGGTCAGCATCACGGCGCCGGTCACTTCGGAATAGGTGGTGTTGGGCGGACCACCGAACATCGAAGCGCCAACGGTTGCCAGGCCATCGCCCAGCAGGGTGCGGTGCAGACCCGGTTTCTTGATATAATCCTTGCCGGTAACCGAGCTGATGGCCAGCACGTCACCGATATGTTCGATCGCGGGCGCGATGGCCACCGGCAGCATGAACAACACCGCCTGCCAATGCCATTCGGGCGCGACAAAATGCGGCAGAGAGAACCAGGCCGCCTCGCGTACCGGCGTAAAGTCGACCACACCAAACCACAGCGCCAGGCTGTAGCCCACCGCGATGCCGGCGGTAATGGGAACCAGACGAAACACCCCTTTCGCTACCGTGGATACCAGCAGGGTGGTAACCAGTGCCGACAGCGACAGCCACAGCGCCACATCGTTGGCCATCATCTCGGCCGAACCGTCACCGGTTTTGCCGATCGCCATGTTTACCGCCATCGGTGCCAGCCCCAGGCCAATCACCATGATCACCGGCCCGACTACCACCGGCGGCAGCAGCCGGGTCAGCAGAGCGGTACCGCGCCAGCGTACCAGCTGGCTGAGCAGCACATACATGACGCCGGCCGCCATCAGGCCGCTCATGGTGGCGGGAATGCCCCAGGTTTGCACGCCGTACAGAATGGGGGCGATAAAGGCAAAGGAAGACGCCAGAAAAATAGGGACCTGACGCTTGGTGCACAACTGAAAAATCAGGGTGCCGAAGCCGGCGGTAAACAGAGCCACGTTGGGATCCAGGCCGGTAATCAGCGGCATCAATACCAGGGCACCAAAGGCCACAAACAGCATCTGGGAGCCGGCCAGAGCCTGGCGCAACGGAGTATTGGCCGCACTCTGGCTGTGGGCCAGAACGTCGGGTTGATTAACTGAACTCATTGATATTTACCTTGTACAAACGGAAAAAAACCGGCCTGCGCCGGTTTTGACTTACTTGGTACCAAAAATCTTGTCGCCGGCATCACCGAGGCCGGGAATGATATAGCCATTCTCATCGAGCCGCTCGTCAACGGAAGCGCAATACAGCTCTACATCCGGGTGAGCCGCTTCCAGCGCCTCGAGGCCTTCGGGGGCAGCAACCAGTACGATCACCTTGAAGTGCTGACAGCCTTTTTCCTTCAGCAGATCGATGGTGGCGATCATGGAGCCGCCGGTGGCCAGCATGGGATCGACGATCAGCGCCATCCGCTCATTGATATTGCTGACCAGCTTGTTGAAGTAATGTACCGGCTGCAGGGTTTCTTCATCACGATAAACACCCACCACGCTGACGCGGGCACTCGGCATATGCTCCAGCACGCCGTCCATCATGCCCAGACCGGCACGCAGAATCGGCACTACGGTGACTTTTTTGCCCTTGAGCTGATCCACCTCGGTCGGGCCGTGCCAACCATTGATGGTGGTTTTTTCGGTTTCAAAATCGGCGGTGGCCTCATAGGTCAGCAGGCTACCGACTTCTTTTGCCAGTTCACGAAAGCGTTTGGTACTGATGTCGGCTTCCCGCATCAGACCCAGCTTGTGTTTCACCAAAGGGTGCTTAACTTCAACAACTTTCATCAACCTATTCTCCCGACGCCCTGACTGTATGCACATGCACAAAAAAACCGCGGAACTTTAGCATAAAATAGCGCCCTGCGGCAGACATTCAGGGTAAATTTTAGCAAAGGATGTCGTCTTCTTCCTGTTTAGCCTTGTTCGGCTCCTTCTTTAACCAGGAGCCTGCAGTGAAGCTGGCCACCGCCTGCCGGACTCCCCGTATCAGCGCCCACTGTGCAGTATCGCAATATCGAATCATCCTCCGGCATTCGCGTTAAGAACATCGCCTCACAGGCCAACGTCGGTGGCACTGCTTCGCGCATTAAATTAGAATAGCGGCCGAAACAGTGACTAACAGCCGGCAACGGTGCCAACAGCCGCCAATAAGAGCCAGCTGGTACCAGATCCGCTCCTAAATAAAATGACAAGGTAACCACTCGTGACGCAGAAAAAACCCCTGAGCTATAAAGATGCCGGTGTAGATATCGATGCCGGTAACGCCCTGGTTGAACGCATCAAAGGCGTCAGCCGTCGCACTCAACGCCCGGAAGTCATGGGTGGACTCGGGGGCTTCGGTGCCCTGTGCCAGCTGCCGACCGGCTACAAGGAACCGGTACTGGTAGCCGGCACCGACGGCGTTGGCACCAAGCTGCGCCTGGCCATCGATCTCAAGCGTCATCAGGGCGTGGGTATCGATCTGGTCGCCATGTGTGTCAATGATCTGATTGTGCAGGGTGCCGAGCCACTGTTCTTCCTCGACTACTACGCTACCGGCAAGCTGGACGTAGACACCGCCGCCGACGTGGTTACCGGTATCGGCGCCGGCTGTGAGCTGAGCGGCTGTGCCCTGATTGGCGGTGAAACCGCCGAAATGCCCGGCATGTACGAAGCCGGCGACTACGATCTGGCAGGTTTTTGTGTTGGCGTGGTAGAAAAAAGCGGAATTATCGACGGCACCAAAGTCGCCGCCGGTGATGCGCTGATCGCCCTGGGCTCCAGCGGCCCCCACTCCAACGGTTATTCTCTGATCCGCAAGGTGCTGGAAGTCAGCGAGGCCGATCTGCAACAGCCGCTGGGTGATGGCACCCTGGCCGATGCGCTGATGGCCCCGACCCGCATCTACGTGAAGCCGGTACTGGAGCTGATAAAGCAGTTCGACATCCATGCGCTGAGCCACATCACCGGCGGCGGCTTCTGGGAAAACATTCCCCGCGTGCTGCCCAAGGGTGCCAAGGCCGTTATCGACGGCAGCAGCTGGCAGTGGCCGCAGGTATTCAGCTGGTTGCAGCAGGCCGGTGGCGTGGAAACCCATGAAATGTATCGTACTTTCAACTGTGGTGTGGGCATGGTTATCGCCCTGCCGGCCGATCAGGCCGACGCCGCCGTCAAGTTCATGCAGGACGCCGGCGAGCAAGCCTGGGTTATCGGTCATATCGACACTGCAGCCGACGGCGAAGAGC
>JAAEZO010000320.1 GCA_018222825.1 Gammaproteobacteria bacterium | reverse complement strand
TGTATTTTTGCAGCCGGGGGTTATTACACTCACCTGAGTATTGTGGCCGACCGCAAGGATCAGCAACTGCTGATGGAAGAGGTGGTCAGCGTGCAGGCCGCGGCCATAGAGCGGCGCCTGACCCGCTCGTTGTCATCGACTTATATTCTTGCCCAGGAAGTACGGCGCAGTAACGGTCAGTTCAAGGATTTCGATCATTTTGCCGAAGAAGTCATGCAGACTCTGGGCGGCGTTTCCAATCTTCAGCTGGCTCCTGACGGGGTCACACAAAGCATTTATCCACTGGCGGGCAATGAACAGGGCATTGGTCATAACCTGCTGTTGAGTGATAAGCGTAAAGAGGAAGCCTGGGAAGCCATCGAGAGCAAGACGCTGACTCTGGCCGGCCCCTTTACTCTGGTGCAAGGACGCATGGGCATGGTGGGACGCAATCCCGTATTCCTTGAAAAAAACGGCGAACAACAGTTTTGGGGCTTTGCGACGGCATTGATTTACCTGGATGATCTGCTGTCATTTACAGAGCTCGATCAACTAAAACAAAAAGGCTATGCCTTTCAACTGTCGCGATTACATCCGGACACCGGCAAGGTGGATATCTTTGCCCGCTCCGACAACGAACTGGATGAACAGCAGGTAACAAAACGGGTCAGGGTTCCCAATGGCGAGTGGACCATAGCGATGAGCCGGCCAACCGACTTCTCGTTTCAGATTATCGTCGGCATCATCCTCAGCCTGCTCGCGGCGAGCGTATTCTCGTTGCTGATACGCCGCATTCTGCTGGAACCCGAACGGTTACGAAGACTGGTGAAAAAACAGACCAGCCAATTGGAACTGCTGGCATTCAATGATGAACTCACCGGGCTGGCCAACCGGCGCTTTCTTACCGAACAGCTGGATCAGGCACTTTTGAATATTCGGCGCGAAGGTGGCAGCCTGGCGCTGATGTATCTGGATCTCGATGATTTTAAACGCATCAATGATTCAACCGGACACGAAGACGGCGACCGGTTATTGATTGAAGTGGCGCGGCGACTGCGGGCCACGGTAAGAGAAACCGACATCGTCGGCCGCCTGGGGGGTGACGAGTTTGCGATCATACTGGTGAATATAAAAAGCGCCGAAAACGCACGAATCGTCGCCGAAAAAATAATCGCCAACATAGGTATACCGGTTCAATTGACTCAGAACGAGACGGTAATTGGCACCAGCATCGGCATTACCCTGGCACCGGAAGACGGGTCCAGCTGTGGCGAGTTATTACGCAACGCCGATCTTGCCATGTATAACTCAAAGCGGGCGGGTAAAAACCAGTTTTCCTTTTATAACAAGGAAATGCAGGAACAGGCGCTGCTCTCGATACAACTGGAGGAAGAATTACGCCAGGCTATCTGCCGGCAGGAGTTTTCGCTGGTATTCCAGCCGATCATCTCTTTTGCTTCTGGCCAGGTAGCAAAATTCGAAGCCTTGCTGCGCTGGAACCAGCCGGAGCGGGGAATGCAAAATCCGGGCAGTTTTATTGGGGTGGCAGAGCAGACCGGGCTGATTGTGCCCATTGGTTATTGGGTCATTGAGGCCGCCTGTGGTTTCATTCAGCAACAAATGCTGACCGGGCGACCCGTGAAGCCGGTGGCGGTGAACCTGAGTGTCTGCCAGTTACGTGAGCCGGAATTTGCAGACCGGGTAGAAA
>JAAEZO010000074.1 GCA_018222825.1 Gammaproteobacteria bacterium | reverse complement strand
GCAGAATGATGTTGGCGTAAGGAGTGCATTCGCCGGTACGCACCACGGCGCGGGCGCTGGCATTTTGCTGTTTGAATGCCGCGTGGCTGATGTAGCTCACCGCTATGCCGCGGCCCTGCGCCTTACCGGCCTCGGCCAGCTGGTTCAGCAATTGCCGGTGCAGTTCGGGGCTGACGGTTTTAAGCTCTTCCGCCAGTACTACCGACTCCAGCTGCAATTCACTCAGCAGTGCGGCCAGCATCGGCTGCAAGCCGGGTAATCCCGGGCTGACCGCCAGGTCGATACGCTCTGGGCCGGCGGGAATGGGCAAGCCTGCATCGGCCAGCACTATTTCGTCAGTATGGCCGACGCCGGCGACCAGCGCGGATAAATGACTGTTAAGCAAAGTGGTTTTCTTCACGATATCGCCTTGTTCTGGAGCAGGATGGCTCCGAAAATTAACCTGGAATGGTGAGCGAAACGGTTACGCAATCGATTCGATGGGCAATTGTAGACAATAAATCCGTATTTTGTGTGAGTATAGTGGGGTAAATGTGAGGCAGGTCACAGAAGTGCGGGCGACAGAGCCCATCGTCGGCGACGCCGTGATTCGGACTGTTGTTGGTCGTGCAAATTGATAAAATAGTTCCATTCACCACATCCAACCTCGCCATCAGGCCGGGTACAGGTATTTATTTTGCACCCTAGTTCACTCAATTCAGAGTTTAGCCAGTTACTGGCCCCCATTCATGCCTTTCTGCACTGTGAAACCCCCGATGAATGGATAGCCGAGGCACGTAAGCCGGAACAGCTGGCCGCGCTGCTGGTGGATCATGCCAACTGCGAAATGAAGGCGGCGATGAGTGCCCACAGCCTGGTACGCCGTTATTGTCTGCCGAAAGAAAAACGCAAGTTGTTGCCCAACCTGGACTTTTACAAGACGCTCGACGCCCTGCCGGAAAAAGGCGAGGTGCTGGGCAAGCAGACTTTGCTGGATGAAAACCGGCGGGTGTTCGACGAGCTGGCCAAGAACGATCTGCTGGTGAAAATGGTGCGCCTGATCCAGGAAGAACTGCATCATTTCGAGCAGGTGCTGGAGATCATGGCGGCCAGAAACATCGAATACAGCAGCCTGTCGGCGTCCGGCTATGCCCGTGGTCTGTTGCAGCATGTACGAACCCACGAGCCGGCGGCCATTGTCGACCGGCTGATTATCGGTGCCTATATCGAGGCCCGTTCCTGTGAGCGCTTTGCCCGGCTGGCGCCGTATCTGGATGACGAACTGAACCGGTTTTATATCTCGTTGTTACGCTC
This sequence comes from Gammaproteobacteria bacterium, assembly GCA_018222825.1. Lineage (GTDB taxonomy): Bacteria > Pseudomonadota > Gammaproteobacteria > Enterobacterales > Aeromonadaceae > Oceanimonas. The sequence continues at coordinate 11,739 of JAAEZO010000074.1, read as the reverse complement.
GGAGGCACGTCATTATCAGGACTATCTGACCCTGGCCGCCGACTACAGCGGCCAGAATATCGATGAACGGGTGGCATTTTTCGGCGCTCGGGAAGCGGAACTGATACAGGCGCCGGATGAGGTACTGCGTTTTCACAGCGGCATACCGGTGGCTGGCTAATACCAACTCATCAAGTATCTCATCAGGTGTTGGGGCGGAGCATCAAGGAGGACAAAGGGATCTGCTCTACCGACCTTCTGTTTCAGGGATGAAACAGAGAGCCTCCATGGAAGGATTCACGGCGAGTCGGTGGAGCGGGCCCTTTGTCCGAAACGTAACGCTTAGCGCTTCATATCAGGGTGGTGCCAGCGGTATTCGTTATTGTAATTCTGCAGCAGGCGCAAGCCCTGCTCGCTCTGGGGATTGGTCAGCACCTTGTGGGTAGGGCCGGCTTCCACCACATGGCCTTCGTGCATCAGTATCACCTGATCGCTGATATGGCGCACCACCCCCAGATCGTTGGCCACCAGCACGTAGGACAAGCCCAGCCGGCTTTGCAGACTGAGCAGCAGATTGATGATCTGCGAGCGCACCGAAATATCCAGGTTGGAGATGGCCTCGTCGGCCACGATGATCTTGGGTGACAGTATCAGTGCCCGCGCCAGCGCGATGCGTTGCTTCTGACCGGTGGAAATCATCTGCGGGTAAAAGTGGTAGTGATCCGGCAGCAGCCCCACCATGCGCAGGGTATCCAGCACCAGGGCTTCACGTTGTTCGGCATCCAGGTCCGTATTCAGGATGAGCGGGGTTTCCAGGATCTGGCCGATGCGGCTGCGGGGGTTGAGCGAGGTGTTGGGATCCTGAAAAATCATCCGCAACAGCTGGCAGCGTTTCTTGTCGTCGCCCGGCTCTATTTTGTCTCCGTCGATGTAAATGCTGCCCTTGGTCGGGGGCATCACCCCGGCCAGCACCTTGGCCAGCGAGCTCTTGCCGGAGCCGGCATCGCCCATCAACGCCAGGGTCTGGCCGCGCTCAAGCGTGAACGACAGCGGGTTAAAGGCGGTTTTGGTAACCTTGCGAAACAGACCGCTGTGGTTCACGAACACCTTGCTGAGATTGTCGACCTTGAGCAGTGGCACCTGGCTCATTTGGACTTACCTTCTGGCATGTTGAGCGGAAAATGGCAGTAATAGGCATGGCCCTTGTACTTGGCCAGAGGCGGGGTAACGACACATTGCTTCTGGGCATTGGGGCAGCGAGGTCCCAGCCGGCAGCCGATGGGCAGACTTTGCAGCGGGGGAATGGCCCCCGGCAGTATGTTCAGCCGGGACTTGTGTGGCAGGCTGCCATCGAGATCCGGCATCATCTGCAGCAGGGCGGCGGTATAGGGATGATGTGGCCGGGTCAGGATCTGCTCCCGGGTGCCGGATTCCACCGCCTGGCCGCAATACATCACGGTCAGGTTGTTGGTCAGCTGGGCAAAGGTGGTCAAGTCGTTGCTGATCAGCAGTATGGTGGTACCCGACAACTTGTTGACCCGCTCCAGCAGCCGCAGTATCTGGGCCTGATTGGAGGCTTCCATGGCGTTGGTGGGTTCGTCCGCCACCAGCAGCTTGGGCTGGTTGGCGATGGCCATGGCGATCATCACCTTCTGGCAGAGCCCTTCCGACAGCTCGAAGGGGTAGGCATTCATCACCACTTTGGGCTCGCGAATCCCTACCCGGTGCAGCAGCGCCGTGGCCTGCTTGCGGCGCCAGTACCAGCGTTGCCACCACTTGCCCTGAAAACTGCGGGCAGGAATGGCCTCGATCAGCTGGGCACCGATTTTTTCGGACGGATCCAGACAACTGGACGGCTCCTGAAACACCATGGCGATATCCCGCCCCATGATCCGCCGCCGCTCCTTGTGAGACAGGCTGAGCAGGTCGATATTGTCGAGGTACATGCGATCGGCGGTCACCCGCCAGGTGTCTTTGGCGATGCCGACGATGGTTTCGGCCACCAGGCTTTTGCCCGAGCCGGATTCACCTACCAGGCCGCGGATTTCGCCGTCGGCCAGGGTCAGGCTGAATTTATCCACCGCCTTGACCAGCCCCTGGGGGGTTTCAATTTCGATGGTGAGATTGCGAATATCGAGCAGCGGCATCAGTCCATTACCTCGTTAATGGCCTGGCGCAGGCCTTCACCCACCATGTTGACCACCAGTACCGACAGCAGTATGGCCAGCCCCGGCAGGGTGACGGTCCAGGGTGCCAGATACACCAGCTCCATGGCGTCCGACAGCATGGCGCCCCATTCGGGGCGGGGCGGCTGAGCCCCCAGGCCGAGAAAACCGACGGCGGTAATGTCCAGAATGGCGGAAGACAGCCCGCGGGTGGTCTGGCTGACCACGGTATCACTCAGGTTGGGCAAGACGCCAAATCTGAGTATACGCCAGCGGGTGCCGCCATCGAGACGCAGGGCGGTAATGTATTCCTTCTGCATTTCGTCGGAGACGGCATTATAGATGGCGCGGGTAAACTGCGGCGTCAGCGCCAGGGTAATGGCGATCAGGGTATTGAACAGTCCCGGGCCCAGAATGGCTACGAAGATGATGGCCAGCAGCAGTGAAGGAATCGACAGCAGGGTGTCGAGAAAATGGTTGAGAATGCTGGCCTTGAAGCCCCGGCTCATGCCGCCAATAATGCCGATGCAACCGCCGGCCAGTAGCGCCACCAGTACCGCCAGTACGGCGTTGCCGAAGGTGAGGCGGGCACCAAACACCAGCCGCGACAGCATGTCGCGACCCAGATCGTCGGTGCCGAGAAAAAAGTCGATATTGCCGTCGTCGGCCCAGGATGGCGGCATCAGCAGCGCCTGGCCGAATTGTTCGTAGGGAGCGTAGGGGGCCAGCCAGGGTGCGAGCAGAGTCATAATCGACAGTATGCCCAATCCCCACAGACCCACCATGGCCAGGGTATTCTTGCGAAACAACTCCCAGGCCTGCTCGCGTGGTGAGCGCACATGCAATTCCGGGTAGATGTTAGCTCTGCCGTGCATAAATCGCTCTCCTTCTGGCGGGATAAATCAGGGTGGAAAGCACCTCCACCGCGGAGCTGGCGACGATGGTGAAGGTGGCGATGGCCAGGGTGCCGCCCTTGATGGCGGCATAATCCTGCAGCGAGATGCTGGTGACCAGCCAACGGCCCAGCCCGGGCCAGTCGAACACGATTTCGGTCATGATGGCCGAGGTCAGCACGGTACCGAACTGCAATCCCAGGGTCGGAATGGCCATGGGAAGGGCGTTGCGCAGACCGTGGCGAAGTATGACCTGGGTTTCGCTCAGTCCCTTGGTGAGGGCGGCGCGAATATAGTTTTGCTTGAGCACTTCCAGCAGCGCGCTGCGGATCTGGCGAATCACCTCGGTGGTGGGCACGATGGCCAGCACCAGCGCCGGCAGTATCAGGTGACGCAGGGCGTCGAGAAAGGCGGGCCAGCGATACTGACTGTCGGTCAGCAGCGTATCTATGGTCATGATACCGGTCACCTGTTCAACTTCGTACAGCAGGCTGAGTTGACCCGACACCGGCAACCAGCCCAGGTGAAGCGAGAAAAACATCACCAGCAGCAGACCTAGCCAGAATACCGGTACCGAATAGCCGATCAGGGTGCCGGTGAGGATCAGGGTATCCTGCCAGCGGCCCTGGCGCAGGGCGGCCAGGGTGCCGATGGGAACGCCAACCAGCATTGACAAGGTAAAGGCGGCCAGACACAGCTCCAGGGTCGCGGGAAAATACTGGCCAAGCGCCCCCAGCACCGGCAGACCGGTGGCGCTGGAAATACCGAAGTCGCCGGCCAGCAGTTGGCTCATAAAAGCCAGATAACCGGGTCCGAAGTCGTCCGGCTCTTCGAGCATGATCTGGAATTCCAGTACATAGGCGACCAGAGTCAGCATCAAGAGGGTGGTCAGCAGCAGGCTGAGGCGCCGCAACAGATAACGCAGCATCATTACTCCTTGTAGGCCTGGTGAAAGGCAACGCTGCCATAGGGGAGCAGGCGCAGCCCCCCGACTTCTTTACGGTAGGCCTGCAGCCGCTGGCTGTGGACCAGCGGTATCACCGCCATGTCCTGATAGGCCAGTTGTTGGGCCAGCTGATAATAGCCGATACGGCGGGTTAGATCCGGTTCGGTCAGTGCCAGATCCAGCTGTTGTTCAAACAGAGGATGACACCAGCGGCTGGCGTTGGTGCCGGCAGCAATGGCCTGGCAGCTGAGCAGGTTGCGCAGCATGTTATCCGGATCCGGAGTATCGGCGGACCAGCCGGTCAGCACCGCATCCTGCTGTCCTTCCAGCAGTTCCCGGCGCAATATCTGTTCTTCCAGGCTGAGCAGTTTGACCCGGATACCCAGCTCGGCCAGTCGGCGCTGGATCAACTGGCCGGTTTTCAGGCTGTCCGGGTTGTAGGTGCGGGCGCCGGAAGGCACCAGCAGAGTCATGTCAAAGCCGTCTTCCAGTCCGGCCTGCGCCAGCAGCCAGCGGGCCCGGCTCTGATCCGGCGGCGGCATCAACAGCTCGGGATCATGGCCCCAGGACACCGGTGGCAGCAACGATTCGGCCAGCGTGCCGATATCGAAATATACCGCCTGCAGAATATCCGTTCTGTTCAGCGCCAGGCTCAGCGCCTTGCGCACTCGGACATCATCGAAGGGCGGTTTTTGGGTATTCAGCGCCAGCACCGCCACGTTCATGCCGGTGGCATAGCTCAGGGCCAGCTCGGGGTGCTGTTTAATGACCGACAGCTGGCTGGTGGCCGGGTGGGCCATCACGTCGCATTCACCGGTCAGCAGCTTGGCCAGCCGTTTGGACGAGGTCGGTGTAATGTCGAATACCAGTTGCGCCAGCCGCGCGCTGCCGCGCCAGTAAGTGGGGTGGCGATGATAGCGAATGAATTCATCGGTCCGGTACAGTTTCAGCTTGAAGGGCCCGGTACCCACCGGTTGCTGATCGAGCAGTTCGGGACGGCCGGCAGCCAGCAATTGCGCGCCGTATTCCGCCGACAGTATCACCGCATAGTCGGTGGCCAGGTTGGTGAGAAAAGACGCATTGGGGCGGCTGAGTACAAATTCCACCTCGTGCTCGCCGAGGGCGCGCACCTCGGTCACCAGCTCCGGCCAGCCGATGCTGTCGAAAAAGGGGTAACGGCCCCCGCTGATCGCATGGTAGGGATGCTGCTGATCGATCAGACGGGAAAAGGTAAAGACCACGTCGTCGGCGGTCAGCGGTCGGCTTGGGCTGAACCAGTCGGTGTGATGAAAGGTCACCCCGGGACGCAGGGTAAAGCGATAGCGCAAACCATCGTCACTGCGCTCCCAGGCGGTGGCGAGGGCCGGCATCGGCTGCTGGCTGTCCGGGGTGATATCCAGCAGCCGGTCGTACAACTGATGGGCGGTGGCGTCCAGGGTTTCGGTGGAGATGACCAGTTGCGGATTAAAGGTGAGCGGCGTCCCTTCTATGCAATAGAGCAGACTTTCCTGTGCCAGTTGTCGGTTGCCGCCGTCACAGCCTGCCAGTAGCAGAGTAGTCAGCAGGCTCCAGAGCCATAAACGCATGCTTAATCCTTGAGGTCTTCCTGCTCGCCTGCCGGCAGCAGGGAAGCATATTTACGCAGCAAGCCACGCAACTGATGATAACTCAGGCCCAGCAGCTCGGCAGTCTGAGACTGATGATAACGGGCCTGTTCCAGAGCGAGCTTCAGCAGCCTGACTTCCTCCTGCGCCAGATGTGCCTTGAGTTCGAGCGGCAGCCTGACATCGGTGCCGCTCCGGGCCGGCATGGCCGGGCGCCAGGGTGAGGAAAAGGGATCCAGGTACAGCTCGCTCAACGCCACCTGCGGTTGACCATGATGGTACAGGCTGCGCTCAATCACGTTCTTGAGCTCCCGCACATTTCCCGGCCAGGGGTGGGCCAGCAGTTGCCGGCGCACGGCCGGGCTGAAGCCGGCAAACAGCGGCCAGCCCAGTTCCATGCACAGCGTCACGGCAAAATGTTCGGCCAGGCGCAAAATATCGTCATCCCGGGCCCGCAGGGGCGGCAATGTAACCACATCGAAGGCCAGTCTATCAAGCAGATCGGCGCGAAAGTCTCCCTTTTGCGCCAGCCCGGGCAGATCCTGATTGGTGGCGCATACCAGCCGGACGTCGACCGAGATCGATTGACTGCCGCCAACTCGCTCGAATTCACCGTATTCGATTACCCGAAGCAGCTTTTCCTGTACCCGGGGGCTGGTGCTTGCGAGCTCGTCGAGAAACAGGGTACCGCCATCGGCGCGCTCGAAGCGGCCCTGGTGGCGCTTTTGGGCGCCGGTAAAGGCGCCGGCCTCATGACCGAACAGCTCGCTTTCCAGCAGGGTTTCGGCGAGGGTGGCACAGTTGAGCGAAATGAAGGGCTGCTGCCAGCGGGGCGACAGGTAATGAAGCCGGTGGGCGATCAACTCCTTGCCGGTGCCGCGCTCGCCTACCACCAGTATCGGTTTGTTCAGCGGCGCCAGCAACGACACCTGCTCCAGTATCGAAAGCAGGGCATTGGACTGGCCTATCAGCTCATTGTCGGTCATGGCACACCAGAGTGGTTAAATTTACCAGATAATAGCGTTATTATCCGGTAGTGGCCAATGGCCGCTAATGTCATTCCATGATTTTCATCTATATTTCAAATGATTAGTTGGTTTTGTCGAATTGGCACATAAGTTGTTATGTCTAAGGTGAGAAAGGCAAGTCGAGAGGAGTCTTGCCCTGTTACCAACACCGAGGAGACGACACCATGAGCATATTTTCCCGACTGGCGGACATCATCAACGCCAATCTCAACTCCCTGCTGGACAAGGCCGAAGATCCGGCCAAGATGGTACGGTTGATCATTCAGGAAATGGAAGACGAGCTGGTGCGTGAGCGATCCAATCTGGCCCGTTTTCTGGCCGAGAAAAAAGACGTATTGCGCCAGATTGAGCGCCATCGGGAGCGGGTGAACGAATGGCAGGGCAAGGCCGAGCTGGCCCTGAGCCGCGAGCGTGAAGATCTGGCCCGGGCCGCGTTACTGGAAAAAAGCAAGCAGAGCGAGTTGCTCAAGGCGCTGGAGCATGAGCACGAAGCGGTGGCCGAAGGTATCAACAAGCTGTCCGAGGCCATCGGCGCGCTGGAAGCCAAGCTGGTTGACGCCCGTTCCCGCCAGCAGGCGATGCAGTTGCGCGAGCGCAGTGCCCAGAGCCGCATCAAGGTGCAGGAGCGGGTACGCCACAGCGAAACCGCCACGTCGGTCGACAAGTTTGATCGCATGGAACGTAAAATAGACGAGTTGGAAGCGCGGGCGGATCTGTACAGCCAGAGCAAGGGGCTGGAACAGTCTTTTGCCGAGCTGGAGGCCGACGACGCCATCAACCGTGAGCTGGACAAGCTGAAAGCCAACATGAACAAGAGTGAGGAACGCTGATGTCGGAGCTGGCCTGGGCCCTGGTGGCCCCCTTGAATATCTTTCTGTTTCTGGTGGTGCCTATCTGGCTGGTACTGCATTATCGCAGCAAGCGCCGGCTTGATGAAGGACTGGACGAGACCGCCCGTCAACGGCTGGAGCAGAGTCTGACCCAGGCGGAACAACTGGCCGAACGAGTGACCACCCTCGAGCGGCTGCTGGATCAGGAGGTCCCCGGATGGCGTCAACCTTGATAAATCTGTATCGCGACAAACGCAACGGCAAACTCGGCGGCGTCTGTGCCGGCATTGCCCGCAAGGCCGAAGTCGAGCCCTGGCTGGTGCGGGTGCTGGCGCTGACCGGTCTGGTGTTTGCCAGTTTTCTGACCTTTGTACTTTATATTGCCGCCTGGCTGTTGCTGGAAGACCGGCCGGTGGAGGAGGAGGCGGAGCAGTCCCATGTCAAAACTGCCGGCTGGCAGTCGGGCCTGTCGCCGCAAGAGGCGCTGACCCGGTTGGATAGCCGGTTGCAGCAGCTCAATGGCCGGGTGGCCAAAATGGAACAACTGCTGACCTCGCGGGAGTTTCGACTGCGACGGGAGTTCAACGATTTGAGTAAAAACAAATGAGCAAGACGCCACTGGAGCAGTGGCGCCATTCTCAATGGCGCAACAAGGCCGGCGCCTGGGTGCAGCGGGGGCTGGATCAACGCGTTAGGCTGGCGGTAACCGGGCTGAGCCGCAGCGGTAAAACCGCCTTTATCACCAGTTTGGTCAACCAGCTGGAACATGCCGGGCTCGATGCCCGGCTGCCCCATTGGCCCCCGGCGGCGGAAGGGCGGCTGCTCGGCATTCAGCGGGTGCCCAGCCGACATCATCATGTGCCGGCCTTCGGTTACGAGGCGGCGCTGAATCAGTTGTCGGCCACGCCGCCCTGCTGGCCCGAACCGACCCGGGGCATCAGCGAAATCACCCTCGCCATTCGCTACCGGCCCAAAAACCGGCTCAAGCGCAAGCTGCAGGACACCGCCACCCTCTATCTGGAGATAGTTGACTACCCCGGCGAGTGGCTGCTGGACTTGCCGCTGCTGGGCATGAGCTATGCCCAGTGGAGCGAGCAACAGCGGCAACTGCTGCAGACTCCGGCATTGGCCGAGCTGGCCACGCCCTGGTTGCAGGCAGGGGCAAAACTTGCCGCCGACAGCCCGGCCGACGATGGCAAACTGGCGCCGCTGGCGGCGGCCTACACCCAATGGCTGCACGACATCAAGCGCGAATGCGGCGCCTACCTGGTGCAGCCGGGGCGTTTCATCCTGCCCGGCGAATACCAGGGGGCCCCCATGCTGCAGTTTGTACCCTGGGTATGGGACGAGGTGCCGGGCGGGCTGAATGACAGCCAGCATTACGGCATGATGGCCGCGCGTTTCGAGCACTATAAAAAGCATCTGGTGCAGGGGTTTTACAAGGACTTTTTCGCCGGTTTCGACCGCCAGATCGTGCTGGTGGACTGTCTGACGCCGCTTAATCACGGCCCCGACAGCTTTGCCGACCTGCGCCGGGCACTGGACGCCATACTGCAAAGCTTCGAATACGGCAAAAGCGGCTGGTGGCAGCGGCTATTTTCCCCGCGCATCGACAAGCTGCTGTTTGCCGCCACCAAGGCCGATCATCTGACGCCGGATCAGCACGGTCGGCTGGCGACCCTGCTCGGCACCCTGGTGCGGGGCGGGCATCGTCACGCTCGGCTGTCCGGCATCGACATTCATACCCTGGCGCTGGCGGCGATTCGCGCCACCAGCAGCGGTCAGGTCAGCCACAAGGGCGAGACCATACCGGCGCTGCAGGGCAGGCGGCTGGACAATCTGGACGCGGTGGCGCTGTATCCGGGCGAGGTGCCCGAGTCGTTACCCGATGCCACCTTCTGGCAGCAGCAGGGCTTTGATTTTACCGAATTCGCCCCGCCCGAATGGCGGCCGGAACAACCGCTGCCGCATTTGCGCCTGGATCAGGCGTTGGCGTTTCTGTTGGGAGACAAATTATCGTGAATTTGAAAGGCAAGGTGATTCTGGAGCAACCGCTGCAACAACCGGAGCCGGAAGCACTGCGACCCAGGCAGCAACTGGAGCAGAACGACTTTATCGCCCTGGACGAGACCCCGGAGCCGATGCTGGCCGACAGCCTGCGGCCCGGTCGTCGGCACTGGTTGTGGTGGAGCGGCATCAGTCTGTTGCTGACGCTGCTGCTGGTGCATTCCGCCCTCGGCTTGTGGCAGACCTGGCAGGATAATCGCCTGCTCGGGGCGGCCTGGAGCCTGGCCATTGCCCTACTGGCGCTGGCGGCCCTGGGCCGCTTGTGGCGCGAGCTTAGGCTGCTGCGCACCCTGGATCGGGTATCGCGTCAGCAGGCAAGGGCCGAACAGTTGCTGGCGGAGCAGGGCACTGGTCAGGCCCGGGCATTCTGCGAGCAACTGGCAACGCGCAGCGGCCTGGAGCAAACCGATGCTTATCAGGCCTGGCAGAAGAGTCTGACCGGGCAGGAGCAGGACGCCGAAGTGCTCACCCTTTACAGCCGGCAGGTGCTGAGTGTGCAGGATAGGCAAGCCCGGGCGCGAGTGCTGAAATGGTCCGGCGAGGCGGCGGTGATGGTGGCGGCCAGCCCGTTGGCGGCGGTAGACATGCTGCTGGTGCTGTGGCGCAACCTCAAGATGATTGAAGACATCAGCCAGTGCTACGGCATTCGCCTGGGTGGTCTGAGCCGACTGCGTCTGATCCGTCAGGTATTGCATCACATGCTTTATGTGGGCGTGTCCGAGGCGGCCATCGACGCCGGTATGGACTTGCTGGGGCTGGAGCTGGCCGGCCGGCTGTCGGCCCGGGCCGGGCAGGGGGTGGGTGCCGGTTTGCTTACCGCTCGACTCGGGCTGCAAACCATGAGCCTGTGTCGTCCCGTGCCCTGGCAGGGTGACGAGAAAAAACAGCTGGGCGGCATTCGTCGTGCACTGATTGACAAGGTCGCCCGTCTGATGACCAATAGCGGGCAATAAGGCGGTACTCATTCAGCCATGCGAGCACGACGAAACCCGATATCCGCCCTGTGGTCTGCCTATGGTAGGCTACGGGGTCTATTGACTCTCAATATCACCACAGCAAACAGTACGGTAGACACCACTATGAACTTTAAAGAATTTCACGCCTCACTCAGCCAGCCAACACCGCCGCAGGGGTTGTCTGATGCACTGACCGCCTTGTGGCTGGATGCCAATGGCCAGTGGGAGGCCGCGCACGATCAGGTGCGTGATAACAGCGACCAGCCTTCGGCCTGGGTTCACGCCTACCTGCACCATGTGGAAGGGGTGCTGTGGAATGCCGACTACTGGTACGGACGGGCCAAAAAGAAGCGCCCGGGCTGTACTACCCGGGAAGAATGGCAGCAGATAGCCCAGTCGTTGCTGGATTAAGCGCGTTCAATACCGCTCCCGGCAGCTATCAAAAAGACCACATGTTTAATCCGTTGGGTATAAGGAGATGATATGAAAGTAGACAAGTTGATTGGCCAGTTTCTGGGTGGCAATGGCCGCCCGGACAAAGGGAGCGGTTTTGGCAAGGGTGCCGCCACCGGCGGTATTCTCGGGCTGCTGCTTGGCAGCAAGAAGGGCCGCAGCATGGCCGGCAGCACCATCAAGTATGCGGGGCTGGCCGCCGCCGGGGCCATGGCCTGGAAAGCCTACCAGGGCTGGCAGCAGAACCGAAGCCCGGCCGAAGCGCGCCCCGTCACCGGGGCGGACGTGCAACAGCTGGACCCGCGCTTTTCGCCCCAGGGTGCCGCCGCCAACGGCGAGTCGCTCCAGATTTCGTTGATGCGCGCCATGATTGGCGCCGCGAGGGCCGACGGTCACATTGATGCCGCCGAGCAGACGCACATCTTCGAACAGGTCGAACAGATGGGTCTGGCTGCAGAAGAAAAGGCACTGGTGTTCGATATGCTGTCGGCGCCGGTGTCACTGGCGGACATTTGTGCGTCGGCCAAGGGTACCGAGCAGGCGGCAGAGTTGTATCTGGCCTCACGGCTGGTGATCGATCCGGATCAGGCGGCGGAGCGAGCTTATCTGGAGGCGCTGGCGCACAGGTTGAATATACCGACCGATTTGGTGGCGCATCTGGAGCGACAGGTACAGCAGGGAATGGAAGAGTAGAAAAATACAGCGTATCAAATGGGGTGACCGACGGGGCTCGAACCCGCGACAACCGGAATCACAATCCGGGACTCTACCAACTGAGCTACGGTCACCAAAGATGGCGCGCCCTGCAGGACTCGAAC
>JAAEZO010000319.1 GCA_018222825.1 Gammaproteobacteria bacterium | reverse complement strand
TTGACCAGGGCATAGGCGGTGGTCAACCCAATCACCCCACCACCGATAATCGCGATTCGCATGACTATTTCCTTTAAACTCAATCGCTTCAGCATAGGCATTGCCGCCTTGCACGAACAATGAAAAGATAATGGCAGGTCATAACCTTTGGTTATGCAAGATATCCGAAGGAGTCAGGTGCATGCGTCTACGCCATATTGAATTGTTTCAGGCCGTACTGCAAACCGGCAGTCTGACGGCGGCGGCCGAGTTACTGCATATTTCCCAGCCGGCCGCCAGCAAGAGCCTGCAGCAGGCCGAACAGCAACTGGGTTTTGCCCTGTTTCGTCGCGTGCGAGGCAAGCTGCTGCCCACCACCGAGGCGTTGATTTTGCAACAGCCGGCCGAGCAACTGTCGTCCGATTTGCAAAATCTTCGCCGGCTGGCGGATAACCTGCGCCGCGGCAATGCCAGTGCATTGCGCCTGATGTGTACGCCAACGCTGGCGCAGAGTTTGCTGCCCCGCGCGCTGGGTGGCTGGCGTAAATATTATCCCGATACCGAATGTGAACTGGCGACCCAGCACACTCGGGAAATGACCCAGGCGTTGTTGCTGCGCGAAGCTGATCTGGGGCTGACGCTGCAGCGGGTGAAGCATCCCGGTTTGCAGGTGGAGGTGTTGGCACAGGGACGGATGATGGCGATTGCCCCCGCCGGTAGCTGGAGCGAGGCGCAATGTCGTGAGCCCATTCGGCTGCAAAGTCTGGCGGGGGGCAAACTGATTGGTCTCGATAGCCGGGACGGCCTGGGTGGGCTGCTGCACAGCCATACTCAGGAACTCGATCCGCCGGTGCGCATTCATACTCGAGTACAAACCTATCAGCTGGCGCGCCAGATGGTGGTTGCCGGTCAGGGTGTGGCACTCGTTGACCCCTTTACCGCGCTGATGGCGGCAAGCGGAGAGGTGCAGGCCCGGCCACTGGAGCCAAACCTGACCGTTTCACTCTATGTACTGAGGCGTGCCGGCGAAACACCAATACCGGCCCAGCAGTCGTTACTGGAACAGCTGCAGGCCGTGGCCATCAGCCTGTTGCAGGGGTAATTAAAAAGGCCGCCCTAAGGCGGCCTTGTTGCTTGAGCTATTTACCACCACAGGGTGGTGATGCCCAGTATCAGAAAGAGCAGGGCGCTGGCGCCGTGAATCCACTTCATCGGAATACGCTCGGCGCCTTTCTTGCCAATCAATACCACGGGTACGTTGGCGGCCATCATGCCGAGGGTGGTACCGGCCACCACCAGCCAGTAGTCTTCCACGAAACGCGCGGCCAGCAGCACGGTGGCAAGCTGGGTCTTGTCGCCCATTTCCGCCAGAAAGAACAGCACAAAGGTGGTGATAAAGGGGCCGTAGCGGCGAAGTGTGCCGTCTTCATCATCAAGCTGGTCCGGAATCAGCATCCAGAACGCCATCACGAAGAAGGAGCCGGCCAGCAGATAGCGTAGCCAGTCCGGATCCAGCCATTGCTGAACCCATACGCCCACCCAGCCGGCCAGGCCGTGGTTGAGCAGAGTCGCGGCCAGTATGCCGACAATAATGGGCAGGGGCTTTCTGAAACGACAGCTCAGCACCAGGGCGAGCAGTTGGGTTTTGTCACCGATTTCGGCGATGGCGACCGCGAGGGTCGAGGTAGTCAGTGCTTCCAAGATAGTTACCGGGGG
>JAAEZO010000073.1 GCA_018222825.1 Gammaproteobacteria bacterium | reverse complement strand
CACTGGGTTGAAATTGCCTGGGTGGATTACGGCGTCAAGCTGGTGTTCAGTCTGGCCCTGTTCGTGCCTGCCTACGGTCTTCTGCTCAAATACCTGAGCAGCAAGTTTGTCGGCCATGCCACCGTCGAGGCTCGCGCCGGCTATTAGACCCTAAAGCCTGATGATTGCCTCTATATCGAGGGCCTCGGCATAGGCGTTGAGGTCCTGCTCGGTAATGCCTTGGCCGTTGAAGCGGATCAGAATACGGTTGGCTATCAGCATCTGCAGATCCCGGCTGTTACCCTCCTCTTTCATCATGGCGGTTTGTCCCTGGATGCGTTTTATTCTGTAACCGGCCATGGCGGCCATGCTGGGGTTGGTAAAGAGCATCGCCATGGTCTGCAGCAGGGGCGAGTCTTTGGTGATGCTTATTTCCAGATTAGCGCCGTCTTTACGATAGCGGCGGGAGGCATTGATGCCACCGCCAAAAAAAGCCGTTGCCCCGGCCTGGGTGTTCACGGGCTCGGCCTGCCAGCCGATGAGCGGTTCCGGAAAAAGAGTACCGAGTTCACTCGCCTGCAGTTGACGGATCAGGGTCGAAACATAGTCGAATTGTGTCGCCGCCTGCGACAGCTCGCCGGCCTCGTAGGCCCGGTTGCCTTCGGTGATGGCCTGCCTGATATTGGCGTGGGTCTCGGCTCGGGTGTCGGTATTATCGGCCAACAGTGCGCAGGGCAGCATCAGTCCTGCCCATAACCCCAGCCATAAATACGGTTTGTTCATCTGCTTTCCTCCGGCTGCCTTCTACCCATTGTAGTCAAGGCGGGATCGGCGGAAGTCAGAATGGAGCCAGAGAAAAAACGACAGCGGAGTACAAATTCATTTGCAATCACAAATGATAACGATTATCGTTACTTTGCTTTCGGGATATGACTTCCACTCTTTTTCTAGCGGTAGGTGAAGACAGCTTGCGAAGGCGCGACATTGCTCACATTGCTTCCAGAGTTTTTAGGCCGGCTTATGCCGGCCTTTTTTTTATTTCCTACATTTCCAGCAGTCGCTTCACCAGCTTGCCGATGCCGGTATCGGCCTCGGTGATGCTTTTGGCCAGCATGTAGGCGGGGGTGGAGATCACCCGGTAATGGCTGTCTTCCACCACATCGGTCACCGCGCAACCTATGTGTTCACCACCCATGGCGGTAAAGGCGTCGGCCACGGCGGCCTCGGTGCCGATGGTGCCCTTGACGCCCGCCGGATAAACGCGGGGGATCATGACCGGCGAAATACAGCAATAACCGGCCGGCTTGCGCGCGGCAGCGAAGTCTTTACAGACGCGCAGTACCTGCGGATCCAGCTGGGCGTCGGCACCCTTGTCGGCGAAGTCGCACAGGTTTTTGGCGGCGCCGAAGCCGCCGGGCAGCAACAGGGCATCGAAGTCGTTCGCGTTCAGCTCGCTGAGCGGCTTGATGTCGCCGCGGGCGATACGGGCCGACTCTTCCAGCACATTGCGGCCACCGGGCTCTTCCTCGCCGCTGAGGTGATTAACCACATGATGCTGGGGCTTGTCGGGAGCAAAACACTGATAGCTGGCTCCTTGTCTGGACAGGTGCAGCAGACACAATACGGCTTCGTGAATTTCTGCTCCGTCATAGACGCCGCAGCCGCTTAAAATAACGGCAACTTTTTTCATGTCAGTCTCCTTGTTTGGCGTGAAGTTTGGCATTAACTATCTGTGATCCAGCGCCGTGCGATCCGCCAGAACTATGCTAGCATTTATTTCGCTCAACAATTGTTCAGAACTTCGTTGCTGTCGATTTTCCACATTTCAAGATCCGCAAGCAAGATCCATATTTAAATCATAAAGCATTGATAGTTAATAGATCTTTTATTTTCACAGGATCTTGTTGCGATCCGCTTTGCACAGAGTTATCCACAGGCTGGTTTGGGGCCATCGTGGTGTCGGCGGCCCGGCTGTGGCATGCTAGCGGCCAACGCATTAACGAGAAAGATGTCATGGTTGCCATTCCTGCCAAACCCCTGATCCTGGTCGATGGATCTTCCTATCTGTACCGTGCCTATTTTGCTTCCCAGCAGGCCGATTTACGCACCAGCGACGGTCGTCCCAGCGGTGCGATCCGAGTGGTCACCAACATGCTGCGCAGCCTGCACAAGCAGTTTCCCGACTCTCGGGTCACCGTGGTATTTGACGCCAAGGGCAAAACCTTTCGCGACGATATCTACCCGGAATACAAGGCGCACCGACCTTCGATGCCGGACGATCTGCGCAGCCAGGTTCAACCCATTCATGACATCATTCGGGCCATGGGGTTGCCGCTGTTGATCGAAGAAGGGGTTGAAGCGGATGATGTTATCGGCACCCTGGCCCGCCAGGCCACCGAACAGCAGCTGGACGTGGTGATCAGCACCGGCGACAAGGACATGGCCCAATTGGTGTCGGATCATGTGCTGCTGATGGACACCATGAAGAACAGCTTCATGGATCGGGAAGGCGTGATAGAGAAATTCGGCGTACCGCCGGAGCTGATCATCGATCTGCTGGCGCTGGTCGGCGACAAGGTCGATAACATTCCGGGCATGCCCGGAGTGGGCGAGAAAACCGCGCTGGCCCTGCTGCAGGGACTGGGTTCGATCGACGAAATTGCCGCCAACACCGACAAGGTGGCCGCGCTGGGCTTTCGCGGCTCCAAGACCTTCGCCGCCAAATTCGTCGAACATCAGGAAATGGTCCGGCTGTCCCGCGAGCTGGCGACCATCAAGACCGATGTGGCGTTGCATGTCGGCCCCGCGGATCTTCAGCAGAGCGAGCCGGATACCGAGGCCCTGCGCGCCCTGTATCAGGAATACGAGTTTCGCAACCTGCTGAAAGAGCTGGATCCCGAAGCCGAAGAAGAAGAGCAGCAGGCGGCACCGGCGATGGAAACCGACTATCAGACCATTCTTACCGAAGCACAGCTGACCGAGTGGATCGAGCGGCTGAAACAGGTGCCCTATTTCGCCTTCGACACCGAAACCACCAGCCTCAATTATCGTGATGCCCGGGTAGTGGGCGTGTCTTTTGCCATCGAGCCGGGTCAGGCCGCCTATGTGCCTTTCGGCCACGATTATCTGGATGCGCCCGAGCAGCTGAGTGAAGCCACCGTGCTGGGTGCGCTCAAGCCGCTGCTGGAAGACGAGCAGCTGATCAAGCTGGGCCAGAACCTGAAGTACGACGCCAACGTGCTGAAAAACCACGGTATCGAGCTGAAGGGCATCGGCCTGGACACCATGCTGGAGTCTTATGTACTTAATTCGGTGCAGACTCGGCACGACATGGACAGCATGGCGGCGTTCTACCTCAACCATCACACCATCTCGTTCGAGTCGATTGCCGGCAAGGGCGCCAAACAGCTGACCTTCAACCAGATACCGCTGGAACAGGCCGGTCCCTATGCGGCGGAAGACGCCGACATCACCCTGCGGTTGCATCACCACCTGGCACCGAAACTGGCGGTCGAACCCGAGCTGCAGCAGGTGTTCAGCGAGATCGAAATGCCGCTGGTGCCGATTCTGGCAAAGATGGAATACACAGGGGTGCGTATCGACAGCGGCTTGCTGGCCATTCAGAGTGAAGAAATTGCCAAGCGACTGAAAGAGCTGGAACTGGAGGCCTTCGAGCTGGCCGGCGAACCCTTCAATCTGGGTTCACCCAAGCAGCTGGGAGAAATCCTGTTCAACAAGCTCGAACTGCCGGTGCTGAAGAAAACTCCCAAGGGAGCGCCGTCTACCGCCGAAGAAGTGTTGCAGGAGCTGGCGCTGGACTATCCGCTGCCCAAGTTGCTGATGGAATATCGGGGCCTGAGCAAGCTCAAGTCCACCTATACCGACAAGTTGCCGCAGATGGTCAACGAGCACAGCGGTCGTATTCATACCTCCTATCATCAGGCCAATACCGCCACCGGCCGGCTGTCTTCTTCCGATCCCAATCTGCAGAATATTCCCATCCGTACCGCGGAAGGGCGGCGTATTCGCCAGGCCTTCGTGGCGGCGCCCGGTTACAAGCTGGTGGCGGCGGATTACTCCCAGATTGAACTGCGCATCATGGCGCACCTGTCGCGAGACAAGGGCCTGCTGGACGCCTTCGCCCAGGGGTTGGATATTCACAAGGCCACCGCCGCCGAGGTGTTCGGTGTGGCGCTGGATCAGGTGACCACAGAACAGCGCCGCCGGGCCAAGGCCATCAACTTCGGCCTTATCTACGGCATGAGCGCCTTTGGACTGTCGCGCCAGCTTGGCATCGGCCGTAATGAGGCCCAGCAGTACATGGATATCTATTTCGAGCGTTATCCGGGCGTGCTGCGCTACATGGAAGACACCCGTACCCTGGCCGCCGACAAGGGTTATGTGGCTACCCTGTTCGGCCGACGACTGTATCTGCCGGAGATCAATGCCAAGAACGGTGCCCGCCGCAAGGGTGCCGAACGGGCGGCGATCAATGCGCCGATGCAGGGCACCGCCGCCGACATCATCAAGAAGGCGATGATCAAGGTTGCCGGCTGGCTGGAGCAGCAACAGACTGATGAAGTGCAAATGCTGATGCAGGTGCACGATGAACTGGTGTTCGAGATTCGCGAAGACAAGGTAGCGGCCTTCAAGGAGCAGATCCGCGACCTGATGGAGCAGGCCGCCAGCCTGGACGTGCCGTTGCTGGTGGAAGTCGGCGAAGGCAACAACTGGGATGAGGCGCATTAAAAGCGACGTTAAGCCTGTTATAACCCGGCTGGCATTTGCCAGCCGGGGTCGTTATCATCGAGTTCTGTTAGTCGGGGAGCCGCAAGGCTGAGACGGTATTTTCGCCGGACCCGCCGTACCTGATCCAGTTAATGCTGGCGTAGGAAACTAACGGGCAAGCGTCAGTTTGCCGGTGGTGCCTTCGCCCGGAGGACCATAAGGATATGCCCAGTCACACCCCCCAACATCATCACGCTGCCAGTCACAAACCGATAGTACTGACCATTGCCGGATCCGACAGCGGCGGCGGTGCCGGTATTCAGGCCGACATCAAGGCCATTTCTGCCACCGGCGGCTATGCCTGCTCGGTGATCACCGCCCTGACCGCCCAGAATACCCGTGGCGTCAGCGCCGTACATCCGGTGCCGCAGGAGATGATTCTGGCGCAGCTGGAAGCGATATTCAGCGATTTGCAGGTAACGGCGGTCAAGGTCGGCATGCTGGGCGACAGCGCCACCATTCGTACCGTGGCCGAGGTATTGCGCCGTTATCGTCCGGCCCATCTGGTGTTGGATCCGGTGATGGTCACCGCCAATGGCGACATGCTGCTGGCCGAGGATGCGGTCATCAGCCTGCGGGAAGAGCTGTTGCCGCTGGCCGATGTGATCACCCCCAACCTGCCGGAGGCGGCGGCGCTGATCGGCAGCACCCTGCCCGAACGGCTGGATCAGGTGGAGTCGCTGTTCGAGGGGCTTGCGGGCCTGGACTGTGCCGCCGTGCTGCTCAAGGGCGGTTTTCTGCAACAGGAAGCGCGCAGCCCCGACTGGCTGCTGAGCAAGGGTGAGGTGCATTGCTTCGATACGCCGCGGGTGATCACCCCCAATACCCACGGCACCGGTTGTACCCTGTCGGCGGCGCTGGCCTGTTATCTGGGGCAGGGGTTGTCGATGGATCTGGCGGTCTCCACCGCCAAGCATTATATCGACCGGGCCATTCTGGCCGGCAGCAGTTTGCGCATCGGCCAGGGCCGAGGGCCGGTCGAACACTTCTTCTCGCGCTGATACCCAAATCGCGATCGGTATCGCATGCAGAGCCGCCATTACCGGGCTCTGCTTGCGTTTTGCCCGGGTGGCTTGTAGTATCGGCCGCCATAATAACTTAAAAAACATTCGATTAACTGCTTGAAAGTTAATTGAAATGCTTCCTAATATAGCCTGCGCCCTGTGCCGTTCTCCCTCTGTTTTTTCGCTAATTCTGTTGCCTGAACAGGCATGGAAATGAGGCCGTTTGCCTATGCTTTTTGCTGTTATTTCGGGTTTTGTGTTAGCGGCGCTGGTGCCGCGCCTGTCGCCTGTTCTGGGGACGAAAATCGGCTGGGGCCTGGCGGTGCTGCCGGCCGCCTTGTTTGGCTACTTTCTTAGTTTCTGGCCTCGGGTTACCGCGGGTCAAACCGTGTTGCAGGGCCATGAATGGATTCCCAGCCTGGGTATCAACCTCAGCTTCATGGTAGATGGTCTCAGCCTGATGTTCGCGCTGCTGATCACCGGCATCGGCACCTTTATCTTTATCTACGCCGGTCGCTATCTGCAGGGCCATAAAGATATTCACAAGTTGCTGATGTATCTGCTGGCCTTCATGGCCGCCATGCTCGGGCTGGTGCTGTCCAGCAACCTGATTTCCCTGT
Source organism: Gammaproteobacteria bacterium (assembly GCA_018222825.1). Lineage (GTDB taxonomy): Bacteria > Pseudomonadota > Gammaproteobacteria > Enterobacterales > Aeromonadaceae > Oceanimonas. The sequence goes on along the minus strand of JAAEZO010000073.1, from coordinate 6,718 downwards.
TTGTGTTCTGGGAGCTGACCAGCTTCACCTCTTACCTGCTGATCGGTTTCAACCACGAGCAGGAAAAAGCCCGCAAGGCGGCGTTGCAGGGCTTCTTTATTACCGCCGGCGGCGGCCTGGCGCTGATGGCGGGTTTGATCCTGCTGGGCAACATCGGTGGCAGTTTCGAGCTGCATGAACTGCTGGCTCAGGACACGAATATACAGCAGCACCCGCTGTTTCTGGCGATGATGGTGCTGATACTGCTGGGCGCCTTTACCAAGTCGGCCCAGACCCCGTTCCACTTCTGGCTGCCCAACGCCATGGCGGCACCCACCCCGGTCAGCGCCTATCTGCACTCGGCTACCATGGTCAAGGCGGGGGTTTATCTGATGGCGAGGCTGCAGCCGATGATGGCCGGCAGCGAGGCCTGGATGCTGACCCTGTCGCTGTTTGGTGGCGTGACCATGACGGTGGGCGCGCTGATGGCGGTGTGCAGTACCGATCTCAAGCGTATTCTCGCCTTCTCTACCGTGATGGCGCTGGGTACCCTCACCATGCTGATCGGCATCGGTACCCCCCATGCGCTGGAGGCGGCCATGGTGTTTCTGCTGGCTCATGCGTTGTACAAGGGCGCCTTGTTCATGGCGGCGGGCACCCTGGATCATGCTACCGGCACCAAGGATGTACGCGATCTGGGCGGGCTGCGTAAATACATGCCGCAAACGGCGCTGTTCATCACCATAGCGGCGCTGTCGCTGGCCGGTATTCCACCGCTGTTCGGTTTTATCGGCAAGGAGCTGATGTTCGAGGCGGCACTGGGTGCCGGTTGGTTGTCGACGCTGTTGATCGTGCTGTCGATGATCACCGCCATCGCCATAGTGGCGGCGGCGGCACTGGTGGCGATAAAACCCTTTTACGGGCCATTGAAACCCACACCCAGAACCCCGCATGAAGCGCCACTGGCGATGCGGCTGGGCTTTTCGGTGCTGGCGCTGCTTGGCCTGCTGCTTGGGCTGATGCCGAATCTTGCCGAGCCCCTGCTGCGCGCGGCGGTGAGCGCTATCGGTGGTACCCCGGTGGCCGAACTGCAACTGGCGTTGTGGCATGGCTTCAATCTGCCGCTGCTGCTCAGTGCTTCGGCGCTGGTGTGCGGTGGCGTTCTGTATCACAACTGGGAACGAATACGCGATTCGCTGGCCGCGGCCCTGGACGTGCCGGCCTATGGTCCCGAAAGGGGCTATGAGCGAATGATGAATGGCCTTCAGGTCGTGGCGAAGGGCCAGACCCGCATACTGCAAAATGGCTACATGACCCACTATATCCTGACCATTCTGCTGACCACCATCGCTCTGCTGGCCTACGCCTTCTGGTCCGAAGACGCCTTTGTCTACTCGCTGTCGTTCGAGGGAGTGCGTTTCTATGAGGTGGTCATCAGCCTGCTGATGCTGGTGGCGGTGGTGTATGCCAGCGCCACCCATCTGCGATTGGGCGCGGTGGCGGCCATCGGGGTGCTGGGCTTTGCCATGGCGATGATTTATGTGTTCTTCAGCGCGCCGGATCTGGCCATTACCCAGGTATTGGTAGAGACCCTGACCGTGATCATGCTGGTGCTGGTGCTGTTCCGTCTGCCCGGTTTTCAGGACCTGTCGAGCCCGCTGGTACGCTGGCGCGATGCGGCCGTGGCCGGTGCCTTCGGGGTGCTGGTGACCATGATGGTGCTCACCGTGAACCAGTCGACCCTGCCGGGCGAGGGCATTACCGCCTATCTGGTGGAAAACAGCTATGTGGTGGCGCACGGGCGCAACATCGTCAACGTCATCCTGGTCGACTTCCGGGCGCTGGATACCCTGGGCGAGATCTTCGTGCTGGCGCTGGCGGCCATCGGCGTCAATGCCATGATTCGCTTCCGTTGGGAGACGCAGAAATGAGATCGGATACCTCCATCATACTGCAGACCGCCACCCGCATGCTGGTGCCCTTGCTGCTGCTGTTCTCCATTTTCCTGCTGCTGCGCGGCCATAACGATCCCGGGGGCGGCTTTATCGCCGGGCTGGTGGCGTCCAGCGCCTTTGCCCTGCATCTGTTCGCCTTCGATGCCAGCAGCACCAAGAAGCTGATGAAGGTGGAAAGTCAGCTGCTGATGGGCGTCGGGCTGTTGCTGGCACTGCTTAGCGGCATGGTCGGCGTGGTGTTTCGTGGACAGCCCTTTCTGACCAGTCAGTGGGGCACCGTCTATGTGCCGGGCATCGGCGAGCTGGCGGTGAGTACTCCCCTGCTGTTCGATATCGGTGTTTACCTGGTGGTGATCGGCGTGGTGTCGACCATATTGCTGTCACTGGACAAGGTGGAGGAATAAATGGAAAACCTGTTTGCTTTCGTGATTGGCGGTCTCTACGCCACGGCGCTGTTCATGATGCTCAGACGCAGCATCGTCAAACTGGTGATCGGGCTCATGATTCTGTCCAACGCCGCCAACCTGCTGATCCTGACCGGGGGGGGGCTGGTGCGGGGCGCGCCGCCGCTGATTCCGGAAGGACTGTCGCAACCGGCCGGCATTATTGCCGACCCGCTGCCTCAGGCGCTGATCCTGACCGCCATCGTCATCAGCTTCGGTGTACTGGCCTTTGCCGTGGTGCTGATCCACCGGGCCTATGAAGTCATCGGGGTCGATGACATGAACGAAATGAAGAGCACAGACTCGTGAATATAGCCGTTATCCTACCCATTTTTATCCCCATGCTGGCCGGTGCCCTGACCCTGATCTGCTGGCGCTGGCGGCAGGTGCAACGCTGGCTGTCGGTACTGTCCGGCAGCGGTCTGCTGGTGGCCGCACTCTATCTATTCATTCAGGTGCGCCAGGAGGGCATTCTGGTGGCCTACGTCGGCAACTGGTCGGCACCTTACGGCATTACTCTGGTGGCGGATCTGCTCAGTGCCATCATGGTGGTGGTGACCGGCATCATCGGCCTGGCGGTGGCGATTTACTCGCTGGCTACCATGAGCCGCAGCCACGAGGCCTTCGGCTACTACCCTCTGCTGCATCTGATGCTGGCCGGGGTGGTGGGTGCCTTTCTTACCGGCGACATCTTCAACCTCTATGTATGGTTCGAAATCATGCTGGTGGCCTCGTTCGGCCTGATGATACTGGGCGGCGAGCGGGCGCAGATGGAAGGGGCGGTCAAGTACGTGACCCTGAACCTGATCTCGTCGGCGCTGTTTCTGACCGCGGTGGGCCTGCTGTACGGCTACGCGGGCACCCTGAACATGGCGGATCTGGCGCTGAAGCTGGGCAACGGCGAGCAGCCGGGGCTGGTGACGGTAATCGCCATGCTGTTTCTGGTGGCGTTCGGCATCAAGGCGGCGGCCTTTCCGCTGTTCTTCTGGCTGCCCGCTTCCTATCACACGCCGCCGGTGGCCATTTCGGCGGTGTTTGCCGGCCTGCTGACCAAGGTGGGGGTCTATGCGCTGTATCGGGTGTTCAGCCTGATCTTCGTGCAGGATGTGGGGCTGACGCACCACACCATCTTGATGGGCATGGGTATTTTCACCATGCTGACCGGGGTGCTGGGGGCGGCGGCCCAGTTCGAGGTACGCCGCATCCTGTCTTTCCATATCGTCAGCCAGATTGGCTACATGCTGGTGGGGCTGGCGCTGTTTACGCCGCTGGCCATCGCCGGCGGTGTCTTCTACATCTTTCATCACATCATCGTGAAGACCAACCTGTTTCTGATCAGCGGCATCATGTATCGCTATCATGGTAGCTATGAGCTGGCGCGACTGGGTGGCCTGTATCGCTCCGCGCCCTGGCTGGCACTGCTGTTTCTGATTCCGGCCATGTCGCTGGCGGGGCTGCCGCCCCTGTCGGGCTTTTTCGCCAAATACACGGTGATCAAGGCCGGTATTGAGGCCCAGTCCTGGCTGATGGTAGCCATAGCGCTGATCGTCGGTCTGCTGACCCTGTATTCGATGGTCAAGATCTGGGCCGAGGCGTTCTGGAAGCCGTTGCCGGAAGAAGCCAAGCCGCTGCGTGGCGCCGAGGATCCGAGCCGGTATGTGCTGTATCTGCCGGTATTGAGTCTGGCCTCGCTGACCCTGCTCATCGGCTTTGGTGCCGAATGGTTTGTGCAGCTGGCGCTGGATACGGCGGATCAGTTGCTGACGCCGGCCGGTTATATTGAGGCGGTACTGGGAGTAAGCCGATGAGAGCTTTTGGTTGGAATATGCTGCTGGCCCTGCTGTGGGTCATATTGTCCGGCAACTACAGCATCAGCAACCTGGTGGCCGGCATGTTGCTGAGCTATCTGGTGCTGGCCTATGTGGCGCGGGACAAGCCGATGTTTGCCAATTATTTCGGCAAGCTGCCGCAAATCATTCGCTTCGTGCTGTTTTTTATCTGGGATCTGATCAAGGCCAACGCCCGGGTCGCCCATGACGTGCTGACGCCTACACACCTGATGCGACCGGGAGTGATCGCCATACCGCTGGATCTCAAGGATGATGCCGGCATTTCGCTGTTTGCCAACCTGATCACCGTGACCCCGGGTTCACTGGCGCTGGATGTGTCCAGTGATCGCAAGGTGCTGTATGTGCATATGATGTATCTGGATAGCGAGGCCCGCCAACTGGCGGAATTGAAGGCCCTGGAGGCCCGTGTACTGAACTTGTTGAGATAAGCCGATGCTGGATATTGCTATTACCTTGTCGTTTGTGTTTTTGAGTGTCGGGCTGGTATTGGCCACGATACGCTTGCTGCGCGGCCCGACCCTGCCGGATCGGGTGGTGGCGCTGGAAGTGATCGCCTCGCTGACGGTGGGCTTCATTCTGCTGTACAGCGTCAGCTACCAGGCGCCGCAGTTTATCGACGTGGCCATCGTGCTGGCGCTGACTTCTTTCATGACGGCGGTGGGCTTTGCCCGTTATCTGGAACGGGGAGGAAAGCGTCATGATGACTGAAATCATTACCAGCCTGCTGCTGTTGCTCGGTTCCTTTCTGATGCTGCTGTCCGGTATCGGCATCATTCGCATGCCGGATCTGCTGACCCGAATGCACGCCACCAGCAAGGCGGGTGCCCTGGGCATTGGCCTGATGGCCTGCGGCTTTGCGGTATTTTATGGCGACAATGTCAGCGTGGTGGTCCGCGCCATGGCGGTGGTGGTGTTTGTGATAGTCACCGCCCCGGTGGCGGCCCATGTGCTGGCCCGGGCCGGTTACTTTGTTGGCATCAAGCTGTGGGAAGGCACGGTCAAGGACGTGATCAAGGAACGCTACGACCTCAAGACCCACCGGCTGGGCAGTTCGCCCCGCAAGCGGGAAGAAGACTGATGATGACCGCCAGCAGCGGTATTGCTGCTGGCGGTCATTCCTGCGCACCGGGTACTAGGCAGATTGAGCCTGTTGCCAGATGGCCTTGATCTGCTCGGGTAACTGGATGGGGTCGAAGGGCTTGGCAATCACGTCCAGCGCCCCCATCGCCTTGTAGGCGGCAATTTCCTGCGGCTGTATCTTGGCGGTCATGAAGGCCACCGGGGTGGTGGCAAGGGCGGGATTCTGCCGCAGCGCCGTCAGGGTAGAGGGGCCGTCCATGCCCGGCATCATCACATCCAGCAGTATCATGTCGGGGTCGAAGTCGGTCACCTGTTCCAGCGCCTGCTCGCCGGAGGCGCACAGCAACACCGTAAAGCCGCCTATTATCTCCAGCGCCAGCTGGGCGATTTCACGAATGTCGTCGTCGTCTTCCACATAGAGAATACGCTGGGGGGCGGTCTTGAGCATGATGTCATCCTTGTCGTGAGGGCTGGTTTTGTTCCGGTGCTTCGGCCAGCCATTTTTCGGGTTCCAGTCCGGCCTGTCGCAACATGCGGGTGGCGTCGCGGCCGTGCAGTCGTGATGCCACCCGCAGCCCTGCCAGGTGCATGATCAGCAGAGTGCGCTGGGTGGCATGGGCAGGAACCATATGAATGGCGCCAATCAATTCTCTTATCGGCAGCGGCAATCCCCATTGCTGCTTGAGCCGGTTGCCGTAGTTCGGCGCCCACTGGGCGAGCAACTGTTCCGGCGCCGCGTCGTCGAGGCTGCCGCCGCGGGTAATGAAATCCTGCAGTACGCGCAATACCGCCAGCTCTCCGCTGCGGCTCAGCAAACCGGCGGTATAACAGTTCAACCCACTCAGGCCGATGCTCAGCGCCATGGCCCGGGCTATGGTGGCAACCTGCTCGGCGGTGGTCTGATAGTGATGGGCCCGCTCGATCAGGCGTTCATCGTGCAGGGAGCCGGTCACGTCGAGCGCCAGCGCCATGGCATTGCGTAACGACAGATCCACGCCCAGAGTGGCAATGGCTTCATCCAGCTGGCTCACCGGCTTGCCGCTGCGTTTCAGCGAGGCTCCGTTGGCCTGTTTCAGCAGGCGGGCGGTCAACGCCGGCTGGTTTTTCCAGCTTTGGGCCAGATCGGTCGGTGACAGGTTGTCGCTGTTGGCCAGCAGGGGCAGCACGGCGTTTTGATCGAGCTCGGTTGGCAGGCGCAGCTGGTCGGTCAGTGCCTCGTTCAGCCAGTCGTCCAGCGACGGCAGCGCAGACGGCTCATGGCCGGCAGACAGATCGGCCAGCAGCAGCGGCATCAAGCGTTGCTGCAGCATAGCTACATCGAACGGCTTGGCGATAAAGTCGCTGATGCCATAACGCGCGGCGGCCATCACGTGCTGGCGGTCGGAGCTGGCGCTGATCATGACGATGGGAG
>JAAEZO010000318.1 GCA_018222825.1 Gammaproteobacteria bacterium | reverse complement strand
GGAGCCAAGTCATGAAAACCGGCCACAGTGAGCATGCCGATATGCTTGCCGGGCCGGGAGCAGGTTCATCCCTCGCAGCGTCGGTACGGCGCTGCCTGCTGGGAGTGGACGGCGCCTCCATGTTCCTGATTCAGGCCACCATGGCGGTGATGGTGCTGCTGGTGTCGTCCCAGGTGTTCAGCCGTTATCTGCTGTCGGAGTCCATCGACTGGGCCGATGAAGGATCACGACTGGCGTTCGTCTGGGCCATCTTTCTGGCCATTCCCCACGGGCTCAAGCAGGGAGTGCATGTGGGCATCGATGTGCTGACCAACCGGCTGCCGGCCCAATGGCAGGAGCGACTGGCGCGTCTCATGTTGCTGATCAGTGGCGTGCTGATGGTAGTGGTCTGCTACCAGGCGGTGATGGTATCCATCGACACCTGGGAAGAGCTGATGCCAACGCTGCCGGTTACCGCCTCGGTGTTCTATTTCCCGGTGATGCTCAGCTGCGGCCATGCCTTGCTGCATCTGCTGTTCATGGCCTGGCAGGGTACCAATACCTGGCGGGAGCCGGATAACGAGGAGGAGCTATCATGACCACTCTGGCAATCGGTCTGTTTCTGGTGCTGGCCTTGCTCGGCATGCCGCTGGCCTTTTCTCTCGGGCTGGCAGCTCTGGGGGGCCTGGCCTACAGCGGCATCGAGCTGTCGGTACTGCCGCAGCGAATGATGCACGCGGTCAATTCCTTTCCGTTGATGGCGATTCCGCTGTTCATGCTGGCGGGCGAGCTGATGGTGGGCGGTCAGGTGATGCAGCGCACCATCGACTTCGCCAACGCCGTGGTGGGGCGGGTCAAGGGTGGACTGGCGCATGTGACTCTGCTGTCCGGTCTGGGGCTGGCGTCGGTTACCGGTGCGGCGGTTGCGGGCGCCAGTGCGCTGGGTACCACCATGATGCCGGCGATGAAAAAGCATTATGACGTGGGCTTCGGCTCGGCGGTGGTGGCCTCGGCCTCCAACCTGGGTCCCATCATACCGCCCAGCGCGGCGATGATTGTCTATGCGCTGATGGCGGGATCTTCGGTATCGGTCGGCGGCCTGTTCATGGCCGGTGTGGTGCCCGGAATTCTGCTGGTGGCGGGCATGATGGGCCTGGCCAGTTATATCGCGCACCGCAAGGGTTATGCGCCCACCGGTGAACCCTTCAGCTGGCAGAATCTGCTGATTCAGGCTCGGCGGGCAGGGGCCATTATCCTGATGCCGGTGGTGGTGATCGGCGGTATCGTCGGCGGCGTTTTCACCGCCACCGAAGGGGCGGCCATCGCGGTTATCTACGCCTTTATCGTCGGCAAGTGGGTTACCCGCAAGCTGAGCTGGAGCGAGTTGCCGGGCTGCATGTTCCGTGCGGCGCTGACCTCGGCGGTAGTCGGGGCCTTGATCGCCTTTGCCACGCCACTGACCTTTCTGTTCACCATCGAGTTGTTGCCGCTGCGGTTGTCGGAGTTCATTCAGGGCTTTACCAGTAACCCCGAAGTGTTCCTGGCCATGGTGATGGTGATGCTGCTGATAGTGGGCATGTTTCTGGAGTCCAACGCCGCCTACATCATGCTGGTGCCGCTGTTTGCGCCCATCGCCATGGCCTACGGCATAGACCCGCTCTACTTCGGCTTTCTGTTCGTGTTCAACCTGGTCATCGGCATGATGACACCGCCGGTCGGGGTGCTG
>JAAEZO010000072.1 GCA_018222825.1 Gammaproteobacteria bacterium | reverse complement strand
GCGGGTGTGACCTTCAACTTCCAGCTGAGCAATCCGCCGCAAGCGGGCAGCACCGCCAGCCTGACCGTCAATGTGGGCGGCACCGAGTACACGGTGGCGGTGGATGCCGCGGGCCAGGGGACGCTGTTCATCGACACCCAGGACTCGGACGTTTACCAGGATGCCAGCAGCCTGACGGCCACCGTGACCGGGATTACCGGCGGCAACTTTGAAGCTACCGACGTGACCGGTGGCAGTGCCACCGTGACGGTGGCCGACACACTAGATACCGTGACCGCGACCCTTAGTGTGAATAGTAACAGCGCGACCGAAGGCGATGAGATAGCTTATACCGTGACCCTGACCGGACCTGACGGTATGGATCTGAGCCAGCATGGCGGGCTGAGCTTTACCCTGGCCAATGGCGAGAAGGTCACCATTGCGAACGGTGAGATTAGCGGCACCAGTGCGCCGGTTGATACCAGTGGCCAGACCAATATTGATAACAGTATTAAGAATGTTGTCGGTAATGAAGAATATGAGGAACTGATAACGGCAGGTAACACGTCGGTAAGTGTGAACCACGCTCCGGTCTCTACCAGCGCCAATGCAGAAGGTCTGGAAGACAGCTCCGGTATCGAGGTCAAGCTGTCGGCAACCGATGCAGATGGCAGCGTGCAGTCGTTCATCATCAACAGCCTGCCGGAGAACGGCACTCTGTATCTGGGTGATCAAGTGGTGACCGAGGGCATGGAAATCTCTGCCGACGGCAAAGGTGAGCTTACTCTGACCTTTGTGCCCACTAAAGACTGGAGCGGTGATACATCCTTCGATTATCAGGCTGTCGATAATGCCGGTGCTCAATCCGATAACACTTCGCTGAATATTAAGGTGCAGCCGGTAACTGATGTGCCGAAAGTGACGGTGGAGTTGGGTGAGCCAGAGGGATATAACCAGAAGGTTAATATCAGTAATATCAACCTGGAAGGAAAAAGCTTCACTATTACAGCTGTAAAAGACGGCAGTGAAGGGACTCTTGCTCATGTCGGCTTTGAAAAAGAAGGCGATGTCAACGGATTTGGCGTTGGTGGTAAAGCGAGTAACAACAATGGTGATGCAAGAGAAATTGATTCTTCCGAAAAAATAGTTATTGAATTTAAAGAGCCGGTAACAGATTTGGCGGTCAAGTTTTCGTGGTTGGCGACTAATGAGTATGCAAAATATACGGTTTATGATACTGCTGGTAATGTAATTGGTTCTGAGATCGTACGAGGCATTAACGACAAAATTCATCCTAACTTGAATATTAGTGATAAATTCCCTGGCCAGTTGATTGGGAGAATTGAATTTACTTCGGCCGCTAAAGATGACGTTTATGTTGACAGTCAAGGTAATGAGCAGGTCATAGCGCACAATAATAGCGACTATGTTGTTCACGAGGTAACTTACACGGTACCTGATACTAAAACGTACCCGCTAGATATTACTGCTACGCCAACCGATATCGATGGCTCTGAAGAGATAACCTCTATCATCGTGAAAGTACCCGACGGGGTTGAATTGTCACACGGCACGCTGATTGAGACGAGAGATGGTATCAGTAGTTGGGAGTTGTCACTCACAAGCAGCCAGGGTTATACCGTGTCCCAAGGGGAAAACGGTGCAATCACGATATCCGGTGTCACTATTACCGCCGGTGCGAATGATGAATTCGAGGTAACCGTTACCGCCACGGCACAGGATGGCGCTGCGGATGAAAAATCTGCGAGTGTAACGATTTCTGGCTCAGCAGAAAGCGATGGTGAAGGAGCGACGCCAGACATTACCGGACTTGGTATTGAGGGCGGAGATCTGGTGCTGGACGAGAGCCATCTGGCCAGCGGTACCCAGGCGGATGCCGAGAGTCTGACTCAGTCCGGCAGTTTCGAGGTGGCGGCGTCACAGGGCGTCAAGAGCCTGACCATCGGCGGGCAGGTGGTGATCAATGATGGTGTGTTCAACGCAACAACCATTACCAGCCCGCTGGGTAATACCCTGACCATTACCGGCTATGACTCCGAGACCGGTGTTATCGAATATAGCTATACCCTGAACAAGAGTAATGACCATGCTCAGGGTGAAGACGACGCCTTGTTTGAGGAGTTTGATGTACAACTGGAACAAAGCGGCGGCGGTAGTGCCAACGCCTCTTTGTCGGTACGAATTGACGACGATGCGCCGACGCTGACCTTTACCAATGCCGTGTCGGCATCCAGCGTGATTAACGGTTTCTGGTCGGCCGAGACGGGTGCAGATACCTTGCCGGGCCTGGAGATGATCAAGCAGATCGCTCTTGATGGCGTCACTGTGGGTAACGGCGCTGTGGTTGAAGATAGCCTGTTGTTCAGTGAGTCGAATGTTGATGGGGTTTACCAAGGCAGCTTCAGCTACAACGCCGACGAGGGGGGGGTGAAAGACATTACTTTCACTCTGACACTGAACGAAGATGGCAGTTATCAGATCGAGCTGAGTGCTGTGCCGGTTACCATCAGCATAACTCCGGATGAGATGTATGATGGAGTCGAAGCTGGTTCTCCCGTTGAGATCTATTACTTCAAAAATGCAGATGATGAAATTACTGCTCAGCTTTCGGTGGCACCAGAGGGTCAGATACGCACGCTGTATGGAATGAATAACGAAAGCTTTACCGCCAAGACGGTTGGCAGCTTGGTAAAACCGTCTAACGATGGTATCGGCATCCACAACAATCATCTTCAAAGTACTTACTCTAAAAAAGAGGGCTTGACGACCGAAAGCCTGATCTTTAATCCGACCAATGGAGCCAGTGCCATCAGCCTAGGCTTCAAGGAAACGGGAGAGCCTGCATTCGGAGTTGTCTCGAGGGATGTGCTTTACCTTACGGTTACCGGCACTAATGGCTCAACCCAGACCATCATGCTGGACAGCGATTATGGCGATTTTATGGTGGGCGCCGATGGGAGCCTCACGAAGATTGAAGACAGCAGCACGGGCGGCCCACTTGCAGGTTATACGGTGGATAACCCCTTCGATGCCGGTGAGGCAATCGACCACCTTCAAGTGACTGCCGGTTTTTATTACGATTCCAAGAATCAACTCTGCACCACAAAGGTGAAGATCGATTTTGGTTTCAGTACCGAGCTTGAACAAACGCTGCCATTGCCGGTTGAGATGGACTTTACCGCCACCGTGACCGATGCGGACGGCGATACCACCAATTCGAGTTTTACCGCCGGTATGCAGGCAAGTGGGCCCATTGAAGGCACGGATGGAGATGATGCCATCACAGGTACCGAAGGTAGCGACGAGCTAAGCGGGGCAGCAGGGAACGACCAGCTAAGTGGTGGAGCAGGGAGCGACTGGCTGGCTGGCGGCCTGGGCGATGACATTATCGACCTGGGCGCGGGTGACGGCGCAATGGATATCGTCTACTGGAGTGCTGAAGAGGCGCAGCCCGAGCAATCTCAGAGCGATACTGTGACGTCATTCGAACTGGGCACTGACAAGCTGGACTTGTCCGATTTCCTGACCGATGACGAACAGAACGACCTGGGTGCGCATTTGTCGGCCGTCGGCGATGGTGATAATACGGTAGTCAAGGTTACCAGCGATTCCGGTGCCGAACTGAATATCACCCTGGACGGGGTGGGTTACGATGCGGATATTCTGAGCCAGATACTGGTGGATGAGCTGGTGAGCAAGCTGCCAGACAACGGCTGATTATTGTTCATCTTCATGGCGCCTTTGTTATGCAAGGGCGCTATTTTTTTGTTTTTATGACATTTAGAGCCCTAACTCCACTAGAATTAGGCTCAGATGTGACCGAAGAGAGCAGTAGCATTCATGCAGTACTCACAAACGGTTCAGGATCCCTTGCTGCAAAGCCTGGTGTTTTTGACCAAGGTGTACGGCCACCCTTATCAGGGAGAGGCGTTGATCAATGGCTTGCCGCTCGCGGATGGCAAGCTGACTCCCTTGCTGTTTTCACGTGCGGCCGAACGGGCCGAATTATCGGCTCATCATGCGGCGTATTCGCTGGATGATATTTCAGACTTGCTGTTGCCCTGCATTTTGTTGTTTAAAGAAGGCAGTGCCGGTGTGCTATTGGAGACGGATGCCGAACAAGGCCGTTGCCGGGTGATGTTGCCGGGCTCGGGTGAAGGAGAGCAATGGCTGCCGCTTGAAAAGCTGGCTGACAATTACAGCGGACACGTTATTTTTACCAAGCCGAAGTTTCGGTTTGATGCGCGCTCACCCAAGGTGCTGGATACACAAGACGGACACTGGTTCTGGGGAACCTTGCGTCGTTCTTTCTCCATTTACCGGGATGTACTGATCGGCTCTTTGCTGATCAATATTTTTGCCCTGGTGACGCCGCTGTTCACCATGAATGTGTATGACAAGATAGTACCCAACCTGTCTTTCGACTCGTTATGGGTACTGGCTATTGGCGCCGGTATCGTGTTTCTGTTCGATTTTTTGCTGCGTATGCTGCGCAGTCACTTTATCGATGTGGCCGGCAAAAAATCGGATGTGCTGCTGTCGGCGCAGATTTTTTCCAAGGTAATGGGCATGCGGATGGAGGCCCGGCCGCCTTCTACCGGCGCCTTTGCCAAACACCTGCAAGAATTCGAGTCGGTGCGTGATTTTCTGACCTCGGCCACGGTATCGGCGCTGGTCGATATTCCGTTCTCTTTTCTGTTTTTGCTGATTATCTGGATTTTCGCCGGCTATATGGTGTGGGTGCCGATTATCGCGATTTTGTTGCTGATCGGTTTTAGCCTGCTGATCCAGCGACCGTTGAAACGCAGTATTGAAGAGGGCTCGCGACTGGCATCCCAGAAAAATGCCAACCTGGTGGAAGGCATTGCCGGGCTGGAAACCATCAAGTTGTTTGGGGCTCAGGGCACCTTTCAGCACCGTTGGGAGCAAGCCGTCAGCCATATCGCCAGCTGGGGCATGAAAACCCGGCGTCTGACCAATGCGGTCTCTACCCTGGCCAACGTGACCCAGCAATTTACCACCATCAGCCTGATTGTGCTGGGGGTATATCTGATTGCCGCCGGTGACCTGTCGATGGGCGGGCTGATTGCGGCCGTGATGCTCAGTGGCCGCGCCATTGCGCCCATGGTACAGATGTCGGTGTTGTCTACCCGCTATAACCAGGCCCGTTCGGCCATGGGTATTCTGGAGCAGATCATGGCGGCACCCGAAGAGCACGAAGCGGGACGGCGGTTTATTCATCACCCGGTGTTTAGCGGTGACATTCTGTTCGAGCAGGTGAGCTTCAGATACCCGGGGTCCGAGCATGATGTGCTGAATAATATTAACCTGCATATCAAGGCCGGAGAAAAGGTGGCCGTTATCGGTCGTATCGGGTCGGGAAAAACCACGCTGGAGCGGCTGGTGGCGGGCTTATACAAGCCGACGGGCGGCGCCATTCGTATTGACGGTATCGATATTGGCCAGCTGCAGCCGGCTGTACTCAGGCGCAACATTGGTTGTGTGCCGCAGGATGTAAACCTGTTCTTTGGCACCATTCGCGACAACATCGTGATTGCCAATCCGCTGGCGGATGAAAATCAGGTGTTGGCGGCGGCGCAGATGGCAGGGGTGACCCTGTTTACCAATCAGGACCCCGACGGTCTGGACAAGCAGGTTGGCGAGGGCGGCCGTCAGTTGTCGGGGGGCCAGCGTCAGGCGGTGGCCATTGCCCGGGCGATGCTCAACGATCCCGTAATGCTGATGATGGACGAACCCACCTCCAATATGGATAACCGTTCCGAGCTGTATATTCGCCAGGAGCTGCTCAAGCTCAGGGCTGACCAGACCTTGCTACTGGTAACCCATCGCACTTCCATGTTGGAGGTTGTTGACCGGATCATCGTGCTGGAGCAGGGGCGCATAGTGGCGGATGGACCCAAGGCGCAGGTGTTGCAGCAGCTGCAATCCGGCAAGGTGCGTAGCAAGGAGGCCAGTCATGGGTAAAAAAACATTACCGCCGGAGCTGCTCGATTATACCAATGACACCGCCGCCGCCGTGTTGCTGAATACCCCCAAGGCGGGTAAGGCCCTGCTGTGGAGCATGCTGCTGTTTGTGATGGTCGCCATCATCTGGGCCTATTTTGCCGAGCTGGAAGAAGTGACCTCGGGCATGGGCAAGGTGATTCCTTCCAGCCAGATCCAGGTGGTGTCCAACCTGGAGGGCGGCATAGTTCGCGAACTGTATATCCGTGAAGGGCAGCAAGTTGAAAAGGGACAGGAGTTGTTGCTGATTGATGACACCCGTTTTTTATCGGATCTGCGGGAGCGGGAGCAGGAAATCGCGGCATTGCAGGGCGATGTGCGGCGGTTAAAGGCAGAGGTTAACTCGATTAACATTCAGGAAGACGCGGGGCTGGCCTGGCGCGATCAGGTCAAGGTCGAAAAGGTCGACCTTGAGTTTCCCGAAGCTTTCAGCGAACAGTATCCGGGTCAACCCGAGTTTCAGCGTTCCCTGTTTAACGAGCGACTGGGGTTCGTGAGAAACCAGCTGTCCATTTTCGGCAATCAGATAGAGCAGCGCGAGCAGGAAGTGATTGAAACCAACTCCAAGATTCGCACGCTGCAGCGCGGGGTTTCGCTGGCCGCACGTGAAGTGAACATGAGCCGCCCGCTGGCCCGGGAAGGCATAGTGCCGCAGGTAGAAATTCTGCGTCTCGAACGACAGTTGAACGAGATGCAGGGTGAACTGGAGTCGACCCGATTGCTGTTGCCCAAGCTTGACGCCTCGCTGCGCGAAAACATCTTCAAACGCAAGGAGGTGGCGTTGACCTTTCGTTCCGATGCTCAAAAAGAGCTGAACGAACGACGTAACCGGCTGGTTCAGTTGCAGCAGGGAGAGGTCGGCCTGCAGGACAGAGTACGGCGAACCTCGGTGACGTCACCGGTCAAAGGCACCATTAAAACGCTGAATGTGAATACCGTGGGCGGCATAGTACAGCCGGGGGTAGACCTGGTTGAAATAGTACCGCTCGAAGATACTTTGCTGGTTGAAGCTCGTATCGAACCGAAAGATATCGGTTTTTTACGTCCGGGGTTGGAGGCAATGGTCAAGTTTACTGCCTATGATTTCACTATCTATGGGGGCTTGGTCGGCGAAGTAGAGAAAATCAGTGCCGACTCGATCCAGGATGAAGAAGGTAATACCTTTTTTCTGGCGACCATTCGTACCAGTGAAAGTTTTCTGGGACAAGAAACGGCACCGCTCAGGATTATTCCGGGCATGCAGGCCGGGGTCGATATTATAACGGGTAAAAAAACGGTACTGGACTACCTGCTCAAACCCATATTAAGAGCAAAGCAGAGTGCTTTACGTGAGCGTTGAATCAGGAAGGGAGAAATAAAAATGAAAAAAACGACGATTGCAGTGCTGGTCGGTGCCGCACTGGTATTACCGGTACAGGCCCAGACGTTAGAAGAGGCGGTAACCCAGACTCTGATAACTCACCCCAAGGTAAAAGAAGCCTTTCACCTCTACCAGTCTCGGCAATACGAGCAGGATGAGGCCTTTGCCGGCTATTTGCCGACTCTTGATGCCAATGCCGGTATTGGTTATGAGTATACCGACAGCCCCGGCACGCGTGACGGCGATGGCCGTGCCGACAAGACCCTGACGCGTAAAGAGGCAGGACTCTCGTTGCGTCAGTTGCTGTTTGATGGTTTTAAAACCTCCAGCAATGTTCACCGTACCCAGGCCGAAGCGGACGCGCAGCGTTATACCCTGATCTCGGATGCCGAGAACATCGCCTTGCGGGTAGCCGAGGTGTACCTGGATGTGCTGCGTCAGGATGAAATAGTTGAATTGTCGCGCCGAAATCTGGAAACGCACGAACAGATATTGTCCGATATTCAACGCCGTACCGACTCCGGCGTGGGCTCTACCGCCGACTTTACCCAGATTCAGGGCCGAGTAGCGCGGGCTTATTCCAATATGACCGCCGCCGAAAACAACCTGCGCGATGCGCAGAGCCAGTTTATGTCTCTGGTGAATGATATGCCGGGCGATTTGCGTCAGCCCAAGGCGGACGCCAATTTTATTCCTCCCACGCTGGACGAAGCGCTGGTGGTTGCCCAGGAAAAACACCCGACGCTGGCCTCAGCTTCATTTGATGTAGATGCGGCACGCTATCAGCATGAAGACGCCAAATCCGGCTTTTACCCCAAGGTAAATCTGGAACTGGACAGCGGCTGGAATGACGATATCGATGGTGTTCGTGGTCATAACAACGACTTCACCGCCATGGTACGCATGCGTTACAACCTGTTTAACGGTGGTGCCGACGTGGCACGGAGCCGTTCGACCTCGGCACTGGAAATGCAGGCCAAGGATATTCACATGAATGCGCACCGTCAGGTTGATGAAGGTATGCGCCTGGCATGGGCTGCGTATGAATCACTTGGTCGGCAAAAAAACTTTCTGCGCAAACATGTAGAAGCCAGTTTCGACACTGTTGATGCCTACAAGAAGCAGTTTTCACTGGGCAGTCGCACCCTGCTGGATGTGTTGAACACCGAAAACGAGTTGTTCGAGGCTCGACGTTCCTACATCAACACCGAATACGATCAGTTACTGGCGGAATATCGCATCATGAATGCGTCCGGGCAGCTGCTTGAGGCACTGCGGTTTACCCAGCCTGAACAGTGGCAGGCCAAAAACTAATAAGATTAAATAAGGAGAGAGATAATGAAAATATGGACCTTATTGGCTTTGATACTTCCGTTGGTAGCCTGTACCAGTTTGACGACCGAGCCGGAGCGGGAAACGGTAGCGGAGTATGATCTGACCGATCTCGATCGGGATGGTGTTATCACCGCCCGGGACAACTGTCTGGATTCAGTCATGAATTCTGAGGTGGATAATGGTGGCTGTGGTGGTAGTGCCTATAAAGCATTGCAGCAGGATATTATTATTCTGTTCGCCCACGACAGCTCGGAGATTACGCCGAAATATCGGGACGAAATCAACCAGATGGCGACTTTCATGGAGCAAAACCCCGAGCTCAAATTGCTGCTGGAAGGGCATGCGAGCAAGGTAGGCAGCAACGAATATAACCTGGCTCTGTCCAAGCGCCGGGCCGAGGCGGCGCGGCGTGCCCTGATGAAGGCTGGCGTCGAGGGGAATCGTCTCGAGATTATCGGTTATGGCGAGAGCAATCCCTTGCTAATGGGCGACGATGAGCAGTCTGCTGCCGCCAACCGGCGGGTAGTAGGCGCGCTGACCAGTATGGAGGAAGGAGCCCGCATGCGCTGGAACGTCTATAGCGTTGAAAATTCCGATAAATAATGAGCCGATTTTTCCACCGGCTTTGTGGGCTGGCGGTACTGAGCATAGTGCTTGGTGCACCAGCCCAGTCGTTATTCGATGAAGATAAAAAAATGGCCGAGGCGGTCTACCAGTTTTATGGTGACAAAGCCGGAAGTCGCCTGCGTAGTTGGCGACAATTGATTCGCGAGGGACAGGCCACAGACTGGAGTGACAGAGAAACCCTGTCGCGGGTTAATATTTTCTTTAATCGCCTGCGTTTTATCGACGACATCAAGTTATGGAATAAAGAGGATTACTGGGCGACGCCGCTGGAGTTTCTGGGTGCCGGCGGCGGCGATTGCGAAGACTTCAGCGTAGCCAAGTATTTCTCGTTGCGAGAGCTGGGTATCGAAGATGAGAAGTTGCGATTGGTATATGTCAAAGCGCTGAAACTGAATCAGTTTCATATGGTGGTTGCCTATTATCCGACGGCATCGGCGGTGCCTTTAATCCTGGATAATCTTGAAGGCACCATACGGCCTGCGACAGAGCGCAACGATCTGGCGCCTATTTACAGTTTTAATGGTCAACATCTATGGCTGATGCGGGAACAAGGTCGGGGCGAGCTGGCCGGCCGGGCATCACGTCTGTCTCTTTGGAATGATTTACGTGGCCGGGTCGATGTTAAACGACTACAGCGGCCCAGTATGAATTTGGATGGCTAACTATGACTCTATACCGGCAACTTCTGGTGACCATGCTGCTGCTTTTTGCCATGCTGTTTGTTACAGCTTACTCGGTACAGTTCAGCTCAACCAGAAGCTACCTGGCACAACAGCAAGAAACTACGGTGATCAATACCGTGACCTCGTTGGGATTGGCGCTAACTCCTTATCTTGAAACCAGCGATACCCTGGGCGCCGAGTCGGTGATCAATGCGGTATTCGACGGTGGCTTTTATCGCAAGGTACAACTGAATCTTCTGGCCGCGGGTCAGCAGATTACCCGCGAGCATCTGGCACCACCGCAAGGAGTGCCAGACTGGTTTGTTAATCTTGGGCTCTTTGAGGGCGCTCGGCATGAAGCTGTGCTTACTTCCGGCTGGTTGCAGCTGGGCCAGTTATATGTAGAAGGGCATCCAGGGCAGGCTTATTACCAACTTTGGCAAGGCATGAGCCAGTTGGCGACCTGGTTTGTATTCTGTTTTGTGCTGGTATGGGGGTTGCTGATATTGGCATTGCGTTATCTGCTCAAGCCATTGCACGATATTGAAGCTCAGGCCCGCGAAATAGAACTGCATCACTTCGGCAAGGCCATTCCCCTGCCGAATACCCGAGAGCTCAGAGAAGTGGTCTCGGCCATTAATAACATGGCCGGCAAGCTTGAAGTCCAGTTTAAGGAGCAGGCCGACGAAGCGGAGCGACTGCGTAATAAGGCCTTTCTGGATGAAGCCTCGGGGCTGGGCAACCGGGCCTATTTTGTGTCGCAGAGCCAGTCCTGGATTAGCGATGGCACCGGCGGTGCAGCGATATTGATTTCGGTCGATATGCTGGAACAGCTTTATCAGGATGAAGGTTTTGCCGCCCGGGAGCAGATGGTGAAAGCCATTGCCGGCAATTTGCGTCAACTTTGTCGCCGCTTCGATGAATATGCGTTGGCGCGTATTTCCGCTTACGAGTTTGCCATGCTGGTGCCCGAGTCTGATGCCGAACGCTTGTCGTTGCTGGGAAGCGAAATCAATCGTTTGATTTCCGAACTGGTGATCGATCCGGTGAATAGCCGGAACATCTCGGTGGTGGGAATTGTGGTGGTGCAGTCCGGCGATGATACCAGACAGTTGTTGACCCGCGCCGACAACGCGCTGAACAAGGCGCGCATGAATGCGGCCGGTGCCGTGGTAATAGAATTCCACCAGGAAGAGCACAATATGGGCCGGCAGGCCTGGAAACAGCTGGTGGAAGAAGCATTGGCAGAAGATCATTTTGAACTCAGCAGTCAGGCGGTACTCGGTTTTGATGGTCAGTTGCAACATGAAGAGCTGTATATTGCCATCCGTAAAGATGATGCCGTTCACGGAGCCGGTAATTTCTTGCCGGCGGTGGAGCAGTTCAAGCTTGGTGAGCGTCTGGATTTACATATCGTGGGTCGTGCATTGGCACTGTTGGTACAAAGACCCGAACTGCGACTGGCCGTTAACCTGACGCAGTACAGCTGCCGTCAGGTGGGATTCTGGCATCAACTCAAGCTGTTACTCGACCAGCATGCAGAGGTGTGTTCCCGGCTGTTTCTGGAGTTGCCGGAAAGTGCGTTTGTCTCGAGCAAGAGCGCATTGATAGCGCCGTTGTCTTCACTGAAGGTGGCATGGGGTATCGATCATTTCGGTCGACACTTCGATTTATTGAAGCATCTCGGCGATCTGCGGCCTCACTACGTCAAGCTGGATTACGGCTATAGCAGTCAGGTGGCACAACCAGACTACGACGATGCCTTTTTAGCGGCGGTATGCCGCGCTGCGCATAACATGGGGGCACTGACGATTGCCACGCGAGTGGAGACCGAAAAACAGGTGGAAGTGCTTAAAACCTTGTATGTTGATGCCTATCAGGGCTTTATCAGCCCACCCAAACGACTCGATTAATCTTTCTATTTTTTCGATACGATAGGCAGCTGGCTACTGGCCAGCTGCCTATATATTGAGCAGGATCTAAGTGGTTTTCGGCCCTAGCCTTAAAGTAATACAAGGCGAACAGGGATTAAAAACATGGAAACCACTCGAATCGACAGTGCGGTTAAAATCGTCAGCCTGCAAGGGCAAGCTTTTATTATCGGCCAGGATGGCACCGTAGAGCCGGTGACTATAGGGCAGGTGCTGTTACCCGGCACCATGTTGCTGACCGACAGCAATACCAATATCGTTTATGGCGAGGCTCCTGCTGCCGAGCCATCCTCTCAGTCCCCTATTGATGAAACGGCGATGGCCGAAGCCGAAGACATTCAGGCTGCCATTCTTGCCGGCCTCGATCCTACCGAATTGTTCAGCGCTACCGCCGCCGGTAATGAAGCTCCGGTTGCCACAACAGGTGATGGCAGCAGTGGTAACGCCGGTTTCGTGGTAGTGGATCGGGTGGGCAATACCGTGATCTCCCAGGCGGGCTTTGATACGCGTTTTGCTTCCGAAGCGTTTGCGTCGCAGTTACGGGTGCTACCCGAACGCGATATAGCAGCAGATGAGAATTCCATACCAATTATTACCGTGGTGATCGATCCTCCTCCCACCCCGCCGGGTGATGGTGGCTCAGGTGGCGGCGCTACGTTGGCCTATGTCGAAGAAAGTGCCTTGCCCAATGGCACCAACCCGGACAGCGATAACGAATGTGCCAGCGGTCGTTTCGATATCGATACCGGTAATGACGTGTTGGCCAAATTTGAAATCAGGCTGGAAAATGGCGAATGGGTCGATGTGACCGGGGGAGGACAAATTGTCGGCGACTATGGCACTTTGGATGTCACTCTGGTTGATGGCGTCTATCAGTGGACCTACAAGCTTGACGGGGCGACTGATCATCCCGACGACATGAAAACCGGTGCCGAAGATGTACTCAAGGAAAACTTCGAGGTGCGGGCCACCGACGATGACGGCGATCAGGCCAGTGCCGGCCTGAGCATCGATGTGCGTGATGATGGCCCTATTGCCAGAGACGATGACTACAGCGTTAACGAGAGCGGGCTGCCCTGTTACAACCTGATGTTGGTGATTGATACCTCGGGTAGCATGCAGGGTAGCAGGCTCGCGCTGGCCAAGGCGGCGTTGATTAACCTGATCAACAGTTATGACACAGTGGCCAGTGAATTGATCATTACCATTATCCCTTTTGCCGGCCAGGAATATTT
>JAAEZO010000317.1 GCA_018222825.1 Gammaproteobacteria bacterium | reverse complement strand
CCCCATGCGTCGGCTGCTGCAGGTGATGTGCAGCATCACCGTCTCGTCCACCGGCTGCAGTGTCAGCCGATCCAGCGCCTGCTCCAGAATGAATTGCACCGGCTCATAGACGGTGAGCGGCAGGGTGAAGCCGTCACGGCTCAGTTTGGCGCAGGGGCTGGTGTCCATCAATACCGGCCAGCGACCCTGCTCGCTGGCCTGCCACAGCCGGGCTTCCAGCTCGGCGGCCTTGTCTCCGGCCAGCGTCATCATGCCCTTGCTCTGATAGGGCATGCCGCAGCACAGGTTGGTCAGCTCCTTGGGCAGAATGACATCGAAGCCGGCTTTTTCCAGCACCGCCAGGGTGACCTCGGTGAGAGAGCGGCGGTCCGCAGTTGTCGGTGACTGGCCCAGGGTACGGCTGGCACAGGAAGGAAAGTAGACGACTTTGGGTCGGTTCTTATTCGAGCCCCGCGGCTGGTGCTTATTGGCAGCCGGCATTTCCGGCAACCACAGCGGCACCTTGTTTTTACTGGCCTTGCGTAATCCGCCATTCAACCGGGTCATGGTGTTTTCACCCAGCAGCTTGCGACCAAGACTCGCGGCGTTCAGCCCCAGTGCCACCGCCCGGGTGGTGGTGGCGAAGTGGTTGGCGGTCCAGCGGGCGATGGGCTCGAACTTTTGATAGCGGGCGGTGCGCAGCTTGCGTACCAGGTTGCCGGTGTTGATGCCCACCGGGCAGCGCTGTTCGCAGAGGCCGGTGGCGGCGCAGGTATCCACCCCCTGGTAGTCGAACACTTGCTGTAATGAATCATCGATGGCATCGCCGGTTGCTTGCCGGCGTTGCAGCTCCCGATAAAGTACGATGCGCTGGCGCGGTGTCAGGCTCAGATCCCGGGACGGACACACCGCCTCACAGAAACCGCATTCGATGCATTTGTCGACCAAGGCATCGGCGGCGGGCAGGGGTTTGAGATTTTTTAAATGAGCCTGCGCGTCTTCGTTGAGGATCACCCCCGGATTGAGGATGCCGTTCGGGTCGAACAGCGTCTTGATGCGTTGCATCAGCCGATAGCCGTCCTGGCCCCATTCCAGCTCTACGTACGGTGCCATGTTGCGACCGGTGCCGTGTTCGGCCTTGAGCGACCCCTTATATTCCACCGCCACCAGCTGGGCTACCGCTTCCATGAAACCGCCGTAACGGTCCAGTTCGCTTTGCGAGTCGAACCCCTGGGTAAAGACGAAATGCAGATTGCCGGCCAGGGCGTGGCCGAAAATGATGGCCTCGTCATAACCAAAGCGATCGAACAGCTCGGTCAGTCTGCGCACCGCCGGCGCCAATTGTTCCACGTGAAACGCCACGTCTTCGATAATCACCGTGGTGCCGGTTTCACGCACCGCACCCACCGCCGGAAACATGCCCTTGCGCATGGCCCACAGGGTGGCACAGACCGCCTTGTCCTGGGTAAAGGCTACTTCGTTGAGCCGAGTGAAAGCCGATATTGCCGTCATTGCCTGCTGGCATTGCGCCTGTAATTGCGCTTCGCTTTCTCCGTGCACTTCTATCAGCAGGGCGGCGGCTTCCAGGTTCAGCCCTTCGATGAAGTCCGGCATGCCGGCGTTGTCGGCGATGGAGCGCAGCGCCCGGCCGTCCATCAGCTCGACTGCCGCCACCGGGGTGTTGGCCAGCTCGGTCACCGCCAGACAGGTGGTTTCGATATCCGGATACACCAGCAGGCAGGA
>JAAEZO010000002.1 GCA_018222825.1 Gammaproteobacteria bacterium | reverse complement strand
ACGGCCTGTCCAACAAGGTAGGCACCGTGGCCATGGCGCGTACCATGGAACCGCATTCCGCCACCGCCCAGTTCTTTATCAACGTTAACGATAACGACTTCCTGAACTTCAAATCCGCCACCAGCCAGGGCTACGGCTACTGTGTGTTCGGCGAAGTGGTTGAAGGCATGGATGTGGTCAACAAGATCAAGGGCGTGGCGACCGGTACCCGCGGCTATGTACACCAGGACGTACCGATGGACGACGTGCTGATCACCAGCGTTACCGTTAGCGAGTAAGCTTTGGTGCCCGGCGAACATCGTCATCAATAAAGAATGCCCGCCCTCGAGCGGGCATTTTTAACCCTTTTGTAATCACGAGCCTGCCCTTGAACCAGACCACCCTTTTTATTGCCGATTTGCACCTGAGCCCAAGCCGGCCGGACATTACCGCCGCCTTTCTGCGATTTATGCGTGAAGAAGCGATTCATGCCGATGCGCTGTATGTGCTGGGTGACCTGTTTGAATTTTCCATCGGTGACGACGAGCCAAGCGCGTTGAACGATCAGGTGGCGGCGGCGTTCAACGCTTGCAGTGAGCAGGGCACCCCGGTCTATTTCATTCACGGTAACCGGGACTTCATGGTGGGTCGCCGCTTTGCCCGCCAGGCGGGCATGACGCTGCTGCCCGAGCATAAGGTGATCGATCTTTACGGCGAGCCGACGCTGATCATGCATGGCGATACCCTGTGCACCGACGATGCCGGCTATCAGCGTTATCGCCGAATTACCCGCTGGCGCTGGCTGCAATGGCTGTTTTTGCGCTTGCCGCTGAGCCGGCGAATGGGGATTGCCGACGGCATTCGAGGCAAGAGCGCCGAATCCAAAGAAAACAAGGTGATGCAGGTGATGGATGTCAATCAGGGCGAGGTAGTGCGGCAAATGCAGCGTTACCGAGTGCGCTCGCTCATTCACGGTCATACCCACAGACCCGCCATTCACCAGCTGGACATCGACGGTCAGCCCGCTCGCCGCATCGTGCTGGGCGACTGGTACACTCAGGGCAGCGTGCTGGCGGTAACCCCGCAAGGGGTGGAACTGCAGAGCCGAGCCCTGCCGGCAAACTGAGGAGCCAAGATGCGTATTCTGGTGGTGGAAGACAACCCGGATATTCTGGTCAACATCGTCGATTATCTCACCCTGAAACACTGTGTGGTGGATGCCATGTACAATGGCGCGGCGGCCCTGAATCAAATCCGGCAACGGGAATACGATCTGCTGGTGCTGGATTTATCGCTGCCGGGGATGGATGGCCTGGCGTTGTGCCGTCAGTTGCGCGCCGAGCAGAATCCGCTGCCGGTGGTGATGCTGACCGCGCGGGATACCCTGGACGACAAGCTCGGCGGCTTCGAGGTGGGGGCCGACGATTATCTGGTGAAACCCTTCGCCTTGCCCGAGCTGTGGTCGCGCATACAGGCGGTGCTCAAGCGCAGCCAGAAACAGCAGGTGCGTCAGCTCCAGGTGGCCGACGTGACGCTGGATCTCGATACCCGCCAGGTTCGCCGTGGTCAGGTTGCTATCAGCCTCAATCCCAAATGTCTGAAACTGCTGGAGTTACTGATGCGCCAGTCGCCCCATGTGGTCAGTCGCGAGACCCTGATCGATCAACTGTGGGCCGACGATCCGCCAGACAGCGATGGCCTCAAATCCCATATTTATCTGCTGCGTAATCAACTGGACAAGCCCTTTGATCGGCCCTTGCTGCAAACGGTGCACGGTCAGGGCTACCGACTGGTGGCCGAGGACGACTGACATGTCGATGACCATCAAGTCCCGGCTGCAACTGGCATTGAACCTGGTGATAGTGACCACCAGTTCTCTGGCGGCGGTAGGCATGGTGCTGCTGATCTTCTGGTTTGAAGACACCCTGTTTTACAACCATCTACAAAGCGATTTAAGCGACCAGATCCGCAACCATGAGGCGGTTACCACGCCGCTGGTGCAGCCGATGACGGACACCACCTACTACAAGTTGCCCAAATCCGATCAGCGGCTGTTGCCGGAAGTCTTTCGCGGCTACCCGCAGGGCGGGCACGAGGTGCTGTTGCCCGACAAGGCCTATAACCTGTTTGTGCGCCATGACGGCGGCTGGATACATGTGCTGGTGCAGGATCAAAGTGAGTTCGAGCGCTACGAGCTGATGGTGTTTGCGGGAGTGACTCTCGGTGTTCTGTCGGTATGGGGGCTGGGTTTCATTTTGTCCCGGCGCTTGAGCCTGCAGATATTACAGCCGGTGTCGCGACTCGCCACCGAGGTGGCGACCTTGCCGCAGCAGCCTGGCCACCGACTCGAGATGAGCTACCCGGATGATGAAACCGGCCAGTTGGCGCGGGCCTTCGATCGTTATGTGCTGCGGGTGAATGAGCTGCTGCTCAGGGAGCAGCAGTTTTCTGCCAACGCCAGTCATGAGCTGCGCACCCCCATGATGGTGATTCGGGGGGCGGTGGATATGCTGAAGGAAAGCGAACCGCAGCCGGGCGTGTTACGGCAGTTGCAACGCATCGACGACGCCTTGCTGCAGATGCAGCAGCAGACCGAGTTGTTTTTACAGCTGTCCCGCACCCCCGATGCACTGTCCGGCAAAGATGACGAGCAACCGCTGGCGAACATCGTCGCCCGACAACTGGCGCACTGGCAACCGCTGGCCGATGCCAGAGGACTGACGTTGACGCTTGAGGTGAACGGCGACGCGGGTCAGCGCCCGGCGACCATGATGATAGCGGTGCTGAACAACCTGTTGCGCAATGCCATGCAGCACACCAGCGAGGGCGAAATCTGCGTTCAGCTGGATGCACATTATCTGCAAGTGTCCGATACCGGCAGCGGTATTGCCGCCGGTTTGCAGGACCAGATGTGCACCCGTGGGATCAGCGAAGCCAACCCCACCGGTTTCGGGCTGGGGTTGGCCATTGTCGAGCGTATTTGCGAGCACCGGGGCTGGCGGCTGGAGATAGTGCCACATCATCCCGCCGGCACTCGGGTGACGGTTTATTTTGATGCGGTCTGATTCAGTGCCAGCCGGCTGTTTCCACGACAGTCATTAAACATATCCAGTTCCGGTCGGTAAAGCTCGGTCGATATGTCCATCAAGCCGAGAATGGAGTCAAACAGGTTGTCGTGCGAATAGGCATTGTTCCTGGCCCCCTGGCTCAGGCACTGCTGGTCCAGCTGCTTATCGGCCATAAAGGCATCGGAAAACCAGGTCAACATGGGTACGTGGGTCTGTTCTTTGGGCGCCAGCGAATAGGGCATGCCGTGCAGGTAAAGGCCTGACTCACCCAGCGATTCGCCGTGATCCGACACATACAGCATTCCGGTATTCATATCCTGACGCTGTTGCAATAACTTGATCACCTCACTCATGATGTAGTCGGAATAATACAGAGTGTTGTCGTAGGTATTATTCAGCTGGCGGGCGTCGCAGTTCTGAATGTCGCTGCGCTGACAATCCGGCTGAAAGTGGGAAAACTCGGCAGGATAGCGCTTGTAATAAGTTGGGCCGTGGCTGCCGACCATATGCAGCACTATGATGTTGTTTTGCTCGGTGAGCTGATCGAGCTGGGTACTCAGTCCCTCCAGTAGCACCTGATCCTGACAATAGTCCCCGTCACAGACCGGATTGTTGGCATCGGGTTTGAATTCGATGGTTCTGATATGGCCGCAGACACCTTTACAGCCGCCGTCGTTCTCCAGCCACCGGGTGTTGATGTCGGCCCGCTGCACTATATCCATCAGATTGTCCTGGTTGCCGGCTTGGGTGTCGGAGAAATCCTGGTGCGACATGCGCGAAAACATGCAGGGCACCGATACCGCGG
The DNA here is from genome assembly GCA_018222825.1 of Gammaproteobacteria bacterium. Lineage (GTDB taxonomy): Bacteria > Pseudomonadota > Gammaproteobacteria > Enterobacterales > Aeromonadaceae > Oceanimonas. Next base: position 68,454 of record JAAEZO010000002.1, on the reverse strand, counting down.
TGGCGGTGCCGCAAGAGGACACCTGCTCAAAATAGGTCACTCCCAGCGGCTGGGTAAAGGCGTTGGTGTCGCGCTCGTACCCTCCGAGTTGAAAATTCTCGGCCCGAGCGGTTTCGCCCACCATCAGCACCAGCAGGTTCTTGCGACCATCCTGCGTCTGGCCGATCAGTCTGGCGTCTGCTCCCAGTGTCTGGTACGGCGTTTCTTCCTTGAAATATTTCTCGTTCACATAGCCATAGAGGCTGTGCGCGAAGTGGGTGGGAATAATCATCTTGTTGAGATAGTGATTGTTGCGCCCGACCGAGGCGTAGTCCTTGTAGTAAAAGGCGGCGACGAGCAGGATCACCAGCATCGACACCGTGACGGAGGCGAGCTTCATGCCCAGCTCGCGAACGACAGTGCTGCGCCGAATATTCAGCTTCAGGATGATCGCCGCCGGCAATATGCCGGTGAGCCCAAACCACAGGGCGGCGGTGAGATTGAGATAGGATTTGGCCTCGCCGCTGTTGGTCTCCAGAATATTGACGATCATGTCCCGGTCAACAATGGTGCCGTAGTTGTACATGGCATAGCTCAGCAAGGATGACACCAGAATAAACAAGATAAGCACCGGCTTCTCGCAACGAAAGACGGTGAACAGGCTGAAAATGACGTTGAAGCAGGCGATGAAAAACAACGGTATGGTGAACATGAAGCCGAGGCTGACCTGTTCCAGGTTACCGATAATGGTGACCAGTTTGGCCAGCAGGGCCACATTCAGCACCAGAAAAAAGTAGCAGGAAACCAGAAACACCAGCCGGGTCGGCGTTAGCGTGATGTTTGAAAACGTGGGGCGTATGGGCATGGCGAGCCTCTCGAGCTGCAATAACAGGGTGAAGATGACGCTATGCTATCGCCTGTCAGGTCAAAAAAAGGTCGAAATGCACTCGGCAGGCGCGATGAATGAACATGGTCAGCGGCACCGGGCCGTGCGCGGCCCGGTGCTGGTTATCAGTCGATATCGTCTTGTTCGGGCATGCGTTTTTTACCGTTGACCATGGCCTGGATCAGATTTTCCCGGTGGCGATAGCTGGCCAGCAGCACGCCGCCGACATGCAATACCACCAGCGTCAGTAGAATATTGGCCATCAGCTCATGGATTTCTTCCAGCCAGTCTGCGGCTCGGCCCAGTTCGAGGGTCGACAGCCAGCCGCTGGTCGTGAGCAAGGCCAAACCACCCAACAGGGCGATGATCATGGCGGCACCAGCCGGGTTGTGCCCAAGGTGGCGCCGTTCACGCCCTCGGCGCAGGTCTTTGAGGTAAGCGATGGTGGTGGCCGGCGGGCGCACAAACTGGCGAAAACGGGCATAACGACTGCCGACCAGGCCCCACAACAGGCGAAACACAATCAGCCCCATCACGGTGTAACCGGCCAGCTCATGCACATGCTGCCATTCCTCGGCGCTGAGCCAGGCCACCGCAAAGGCGGCGACCAGCAGCCAGTGAAACAGCCGCACCAGCGGATCCCAGACCGTTACCCTGTTGTTCATTGCCATGACTCCCGTCAGCGTTGCGATGGATGAGTTGAAATAAAAACCAGTGTAACGGACCAAACTTAAGCCAACCTTAAGCATGCTGGGCGTGCACTTTTGACCTTTTTTTCACCTGTTCTGCACCACAATGATGCTGTTCCCCTTTTTCTTGCTGAAGGCATCAACATGACTCGAATGAAACGCGCCCTGGGGCCGGCCTGGCCTTTTGTCTGCTTCCTGCTGTTGAACCTGCTGTTGCTGAGTCTGAGCCGGCTGGGGTTGGCGGCCTGGCAGGTGGAGCGGGTGACCGATACCGGCGGCTGGGCGCATCTGTTGCTGCAGGGGCTGCGCGTCGATGTCTCAACCCTGAGCTGGTTGTTTGGCGTGCCCATGATGTTCACCATGTTGCTGGCCCACGATAATACTCTGGGCCGTGGCTGGTTATGGCTGATGCGAGTCTGGCTGGTGGTCGGCAGTCTGTTGCTGCTGTTGATGGAGCTGGCGACCCCGGCCTTTATCGAAACCTATGACCTGCGCCCCAACCGGCTCTTTGTGGAATATCTGATTTATCCCAAAGAAGTGTTCGGCATGCTGCTGCAGGGGCACCTTGTGGCGTTGTTGCTGGTCGGCTTGATCCTGCCGCTGGCGGCCTGGGGCTTGTGGCGTTTCTCGGCACGTGTCTGTCGTGATTTGGGCTTTCCGCGCTTTTACTGGCGGCCGGTGCTGGCGGTACTGGTGCTGGCCATCGGCTTGCTGGGCGCGCGTTCCAGCCTGGGGCATCGCGGTATGAACCCGGCCCTGGTGGCCTTTTCCACCGATCCGCTGGTGAACTCGCTGGTGCTGAATTCCGCCTACTCGGTCGGCTTTGCAGTCAAGCAGTTGGTCAAGGAAGAAAATGCCTCGGCACTGTATGGCAAAATGGAAGAAGAGGAGCTGCTGGCCACCTTGCGCGAGGCGAGTGGTCGCCCGGCGAGCGACTTTGTGTCTGCCACTCTGCCGACCCTGACGCACAACCAGGCCAGCTACCGGGGCAAACCGAAAAATCTGGTCATCATTCTGGAAGAGAGTCTGGGTGCCCGTTTTGTCGGCTCGCTGGGCGGCAAGCCGCTGACCCCAAATCTGGACAGGCTGGCGCAGCAGGGCTGGATGTTCGATCAGCTCTATGCCACCGGCACCCGTTCGGTGCGGGGCATAGAAGCGGTGATCACCGGTTTTACGCCGACCCCGGCGCGGGCCGTGGTGAAACTGGACAAGAGCCAGACCGGCTTTTTCACCATCGCCCAGTTGTTGCGCCAGCAGCACTACAGCACCAGCTTCATTTACGGCGGCGAGGGCCATTTCGACAACATGGCCGGCTTCTTTCTCGGCAACGGCTTCGAGAAAATCATCGATCAGCGGGATTACACTCAGCCGGAATTTGTCGGCTCCTGGGGGGTAAGCGACGAAGATCTGTTCAACCGGGCGCATCAGGAATTCGAGTATTTGTCCAAAGGCGAGCAGCCGTTTTTCAGCCTGGTGTTCAGCTCCAGCAATCACGACCCATTTGAATTCCCCGATAATCGTATCGAGTTGTATGAACAGCCGAAACAGACCCGCAATAATGCCGCCAAATATGCCGACTATGCGCTGGGACGTTTCTTCGAGCAGGCACAGCAGTCCGATTACTGGCAGGATACCCTGTTTCTGGTGGTGGCCGATCACGACTCCCGGGTGTACGGCCCCGAGCTGGTGCCGGTGAAGAATTTTCGAGTGCCGGGCCTGATCCTGGGGCAGGGCATAGCCCCGCAGCGAGATACCCGGCTGGTCAGCCAGATTGATCTGGCGCCGACGTTGTTGTCGCTGATGGGCATCGACAGTGACAACCCCATGCTGGGCCGGGATTTGACCCGACTGCCCGCCGACGCCCCCGGTCGGGTAATGATGCAGTTCGACAAGAACTTTGCCCTGCTCGACGGCGAACAAATGGTGGTGCTGCAGCCAGAAAAAGAGGCGCTGGAATTCAGCTACTCGTTCGACACTCAGCAACTGAGTTCGGCCTCCCTCGATCCGGCGCTGTTGCAAACCGCCAGGGCCTACGCCTTATGGGGCAGCATGGCGTATAATCGCGGCCTTTATCGATTGCCGGAACCGGAACAGGCGCTGGCTCAGGTCCCGGTGGCAACAACGCGAGCCGAATAACGACGGCCGAACACGGGCATCGTTCAGCGGACGCAAAATTTATCCAACACAAACGGAATGGCGTTTATGAAACCAGGAAAAACAGGGCTGGCGCGTATCATTGCGGCCCTTGGCTATTCGTTACAGGGGCTGAAAAGCGCCTATCGTCATGAAGCGGCGTTTCGTCAGGAATGCTGGCTGGTGGCGGTGCTGCTGCCGGTGGCGCTGATCTGGAACCCGGGGCTGGTGGAAACCATATTGCTGATTGGCAGCCTGATGCTGGTGCCGATAGTGGAACTGCTCAATTCGGCGATAGAGGCGGTGGTGGATCGCATCGGGCCCGAGCATCACGAGCTGTCGGGGCGGGCCAAAGACATCGGCTCGGCGGCGGTACTGCTGACCCTGCTATTGATGGGGCTGACCTGGGGCCTGGTGTTGCTTGACGCCTTGTTGGCGGCTTAATCTCACGAATAACACTGCATTAACATAACTAATGACATGATTTAAAGTATTCATTTCTATTATGACAAGGCCGAACCTAGTATCAGCTCATGCGCTGGGTTCGGTTGTTTCAGCGGCGCACTCAACCCTGTTACCGTCATAGAGGAAGGAAGCCTTATCATGCAAATGCCACAGACCCTGAATATTCCCAACGGCGAAAAAGTCCGGGGCATGTTTTCCACGGAAGAAATGGTCTCACGTCAGTCCAAACTGCGCAGCTACATGGCTGCCAACGACGTCGACGCCGTGCTGTTTACCTCTTATCACAACATCAACTACTTCAGTGACTTCGTCTATTGCCGCTTCGGCCGGGACTACGGCCTGGCCGTGACCCAGCACATTCACACCACCATTACCGCCAACATCGACGGCGGCCAGCCTTACCGTCGCAACGCCCTGGGCGACAACCTGGTGTACACCGACTGGCAGAAAGACAACTTCTTCTATGCGGTCAAGTCGCTGATCGGCGGTGCCCGCCGGGTTGGGGTGGAGTTTGACCACATTAACCTGCAGACCCTGGACAAGCTCAAGGCCGCACTGCCGGAAGCCGAGTTTGTGGACATCGGCGTGCCCACCATGAAAATGCGCATGTTCAAGTCGGCGGAAGAAATCGCGCTGATCAAGCAGGGTGCTCGGGTGGCCGATGTGGGTGGCGCCGCCATTCGTGATGCCATCGGCGTGGGCGTGCCGGAATACGAAGTGGCGCTGGCCGGTACCCAGGCCATGGTGCGCGAAATTGCCAAAACCTTCCCCCACGGCGAGCTGATGGATACCTGGGTCTGGTTCCAGTCCGGCATCAATACCGACGGCGCCCACAACCCGGTGACCAGCCGCAAGATTGAAGCCGGCGACATCCTCAGCCTGAACACCTTTCCGATGATCGGCGGCTACTATACGGCGCTGGAACGAACCCTGTTCAGCGAACACGTTTCCGACCGTCACCTGGAGCTGTGGGAACTGAACTGCAAGGTGCATCGCCGTGGTCTGGAGCTGATCAAGGCCGGCAGCCGCTGCTGCGACATCGCCCACGAGCTGAACGAGATTTTCGCCGAGCAGGATGCGCTGCAATACCGCACCTTCGGTTACGGCCATTCCTTCGGTACCCTCAGCCACTACTACGGCCGCGAAGCCGGGCTGGAACTGCGTGAAGATATCGAAACGGTACTGGAGCCGGGCATGGTGGTGTCGATGGAGCCGATGATCATGCTGCCGGAAGGCATGCCGGGTGCCGGTGGTTATCGTGAACACGATATTCTGGTGATCAGCGACAGCGGGGTAGAGAACATTACCCGCTTCCCGTTCGGTCCCGAGCACAACATCATCAAGGGCTGATTAATGGGGGCTCGCCGATTCAGGCGGGCCCCTGTTGTAACTGGCACTCGCCGATGGAAAGCGGCTCATAGTGCTAACCCCTTACCTTGGTAATAAAGAGAGACTCGTTATTACCAGACTACTTCTGGTGAGGCCGGCATCTGCCGGTGGAATCAGGGAAAGTGCAACCAGCGTGAATACACGTCGCTCAAAGAGGTAGAAATTATGTTGTCTCAATCCTGGACCATGGAATGGTTCGTCTATTTGAATGGCCTCATTCTGGCTTGGGCTGTACTGGCCTACGGTTATCGACAGTTCATTCGCAAGCAACGCCATGAGAACTGAACGCGGCGCTTCGTTTTGTCGAATAAATATGAGTTAAAGGGAATTTATGATGGAAAATTATCAATGGTTGAACTGGGGCCTGCTATTGGGGTCTTTTGCCATTCTGATCCTGATTGGCTATTTGTCGAGCCGGACGCTCAAAGACAGTGATGCCGCCGGCTTTCTGGTGGCGGGGCGCAGCCTGGGGCCCTTTGTGGGCGCCGGTACTATAGTGGCCACCGGTTTCAGCGGCTGGGGCTTTATGGGCTCGCCGGGAGTGGCCTACGAGTTTGGCTCGGTGGAAGTGCTGGGCAACTTTTTCTTTGCGCCGGCCATGGTGATAGCGGTGCTGTACTTTGCCCACTTTCTGCGCAAACGGGCCGAAGAGCTGGGCAGCTGTACCATCCCCGAATATGTGTCTCAGGTGCACGGTGGCGGTTCGCTGCTTGAGCGCTGGGTCAAGGGCGTTGCCGCCGTCATAACCATAGTGCTGCTGCTGGTGTTCCTCACTAGTCAGATCAAGGCGGTCGGCTTGCTGGGTGCTTCCTGGTTGGGCATCAGCCTGAGCGAAAGCGCGTTGCTGATGATCTCGGTAATCATTCTTTACACCATGCTGGGCGGGCTGGCAGCGGTGGCCTGGACCGACACCCTGATGGTGGTAGGCATGGGGATTGGTGCCATCGTGATGATGGTGCAGGTGTTCACCGATGTCAGCCTGACCGATTTTGTCGAGCGGCTGAACGCGGTTGATACGGAGCTGCTTAACCCGACCACCGCGGCGCCTTATGGTGAGAGCAAGGGCTCGGTGTTCCTGGTGCTGCCCTACGCCTTTCTGTTTACCGCGGTACTGCCTTATATGGCGGTGCGCTTCCTGGCCTTCAAACCGACGGTGAAGATGCATCAGGTGGCGATCTGGGTGGCGCCCATGGGCTGTTTGCTGAGTCTGGTGCCGATTATCGGCATGTATGTGCGCATCGCGCATCCCGAACTGGCCGACTCGGATCAGGCCATGCCGGTGTATCTGGCGACCTTCCTGCATCCGGCGCTGGCCGGGGTGATCACCCTGTTTATTCTGTTCGCCATGAAGTCGACCGCCAATTCGCTGCTGCATACGGTGTCGAGTGCTGCGTCGCATGACCTGCGCACCGCGCTGTTTCCCCGCAGTGGCGCCAGCAACGAGCGCATTCTGTGGATCAATCGCAGCTGGGTGGCGATTCTCGGCTTCGTCGGCTTTCTGATGATGCTGTTTGCCCCGCCGTTCATGCTGTCCTGGTTGGGTATTCTGGGCTCCGGCACCCTGCTGGCGGTAATGATAGGTCCGGTGTTTATCTCTTCCTTCTGGCAGGGCAACGCCTGGGGTGCCCTGGCTGCCATGTTCACCGGCCTGGTCACCAGCGGCAGCTTCCTGCTGTTTACCGATGTGGGCTGGGTGGAAGGGCCGCTCTACGGTTGCCTGGCCTCTGCCACCGTCTATGTTGCGATCAGCAAGCTGACCCAGGGGGCGACCTCCGCAGCGCTGGCTCGTGCAAGCTGAATCATGTTGCTCTCGAATTCAAGCCCGGATTATCCGGGCTTTTTTGTTGATGAAAAACAGGGCCAATGGATACCGTTTACGAGGGGATGACATGCAAACACCGCAGCTCGAGATGACAAAAAAGGGAGTTGTTTGAAGACTATTTCTTCTGGCAAGTTCACAAAACCGTAACACTTCTGTGGATATTATCCTTAAGTAGTATATGGATATAGGTGATGTCGGCCAGAAGTACAAAAAAGCGATACACCGGTCAGGCGGCAGGGAAGCGAAACGGTCATTAATCAGGAAGATGTAATGAGAAATAATCAGCCCGTGAGTGGGCGCAACATCGAATTGCCGGAGGGAGTCAATATTCTCTCTACGACCACCCCAGACAGCCATATCACCTATATCAATCAATCTTTCATCGATATCTGTGGTTTCGAGCGTGAAGAACTGCTCAATCAGCCGCACAACATCATCCGTCATCCGGATATGCCGGCAACGGCGTTCAAACACATGTGGGCAACGCTCAAAACCGGTCAGTCCTGGATGGGACTGGTCAAGAACCGGTGCAAGAACGGCGATCATTACTGGGTGAATGCCTACGTTACGCCCATTCAGCGTGACGGCAAGATAGTGGAATTTCAGTCGGTACGCACCCGCGCCGAGCCGGCTCGGGTACAGGCTGCCGAGCGCCTCTATGCACGACTGCGTAGCGGCAAGCTGCAGTCTGCCTCACGGCTGGGGCTGAGCGGCTGGCTGGCGCTGGCCAATGGCGGCTTGCTCGCCGTGGTAGTGCTGGCACTGGCGGCGTTGTCGGGTGTGGCCTGGGCCCCCGCGCTGGCGATGGCATTGGTGGGCGGCGCGGCGTCAATACTGCTTAACATGGCGTTATTACGCCCCTTGCGTCGGCTGGCCAATCGGGCTCGACGTTATGCCGACAATCCGCTGAGTCAGCAGGCCTATACCGGTCGTCAGGATGAGCTGGGCCAGATCGACTTTGCCCTGCAAATGGCCCAGGCCGAAGCCGGTGCCGTACTGGGCCGCTTGTCAGATGCGGCCGAGCGCCTGGGTGGCCATACTCGTCACCTGCAGGATGAACTGACCAGCAGCGATGGCCTGACCCAGCGTCAGCAGGCTGATACCGAACAAATTGCCACCGCCATCAACGAAATGGTGCAAAGCATTCAGAACGTAGCCAACAGCGCGCAGCAGGCGGCACAGGCTGCCGAGCAAGCCAATGCGGATACCGACAGCGGGCGGCAACTGGTGGCACAAACCAGTGCTTCCATTCATGCGCTGGAGCAGGAAATCGAGCGGGCGGCCGAGGTCATTCATCAGCTGGAGGATCATGGTCGCGAGATTTCGGTGGTGCTGGATGTGATCCGCGAAATCGCCGAACAAACCAATCTGCTGGCGCTGAATGCCGCCATCGAGGCGGCCCGGGCCGGCGAGCAGGGGCGCGGTTTTGCGGTGGTGGCCGACGAGGTGCGCAACCTGGCCGGGCGTACCCAGCAGTCTACCGCCAATATTCAGCAAATGATTTCGGTATTGCAGCAGGGCACCCAGAATGCGGTGATCGCCATGGCAAAAAGTCGGGAGCAGGCCCAGGGCAGTGTGGAACACGCCCAGCAGGCGGCCGGGGCACTGGAGGGAATAGGCCGACGGGTGAAAGACATCACCGAGATGAACCTTCAGATTGCGGCGGCGGCAGAGCAGCAACGGGACGTCAGCGAAGAGATCAATCGCAGCATCAGCAGCATTCGAGTGGCGGCCGACAGTCATGTGGACAGCGGGAGGAACAACCGCGAGAGCTGCGGTGAGGTGGTCAAGCTGACCGGCGGCCTCAGCGAATTGTTCAGGCAGTTCTGGGCTCAGCGGCTGAGTGCCTGACCGACTCCTCTGTTATCGGGCTCAGAGTGCATTGAGCCCGTGCTTGAGGTAGTCGAGCAGCATGCGGGAGGCGGGGGTGAGTGTGTTCGGTTCGTAACAGAACCCGACCGAAACGCTGCCAAGGTTGGGGCAGGAAGCATAAGTGGAAGAGGCTTCCAGCCCCTCGGGTACCGTGCTTCTGGACAGTACACTGATCCCCAGCCCCGCCTTGATGGCGGCGTGAATGCCCAGCAGGCTGGAGGTGCTGTACACGATGCGCCAGGGCAGCTTGGCCTGGGTGAGGGCGTTGAGGAGTGACTTGCGATACAGGCAGCCCTTGGGGTAGAGGATCAGCGGCAGCGGTGCGTCCGGCTCCAGTATCAGGTTGTTGCCGCGTACCCACACCAGCGGCTCCATGATGTAATCAGTCAGCCGCGGCTGGGCAAGATTACTTTCTTCTATCGCCATCACCAGGTCGTATTCGCCCTTGCCGTAGTCCTGCAGCAGGTTGGCACTGATGTCGCTGCTGACATCCAGAGTCACATTGGGATAAGCCTGGGAAAAACGGCCGATGGTGGTGGCCAGAAACGACACCTCGAAGTCGTTGGGAATGCCCAGTCGCACCGAACCGCTGACCTTGGGCGAGCTCAGGCGCGATACCACCGCATCGTTCAAATCCAGCATCTTCTGGGCATACCCCAGCAACAGCTGACCTTCCTCGGTCAGCTGCAGGCCGCTGGCGCGATGAAACAGGCGAATATCGAGCAGTTCTTCCAGCCGCTTTACCTGCAGGCTGATGGCGGGCTGCGAGCGGCCCAGTCGTTCTCCGGCCGGGGTAAAGCCCCCTAACTGATTGATGGTCACAAAGGTACGCAGCAGATCCGTGGGCAGATTCTTCATCCTGAAGCATCATCATTTTTAAAATCAATGGTCACATTATTAACATTAAATTAATAAATGAAAGCCCCGGTAAATAAAACATGCCGTACCTGTGTCGCGCGGTGGTGAAAGAACGGGCATGGGGTGCGCAGCAACATCATCTGCTTCGGTTTAGTATGTACGGTGCAGATCAATGGTTACGCCTGCCACTGCGCTGCTCTGCTAAAACCGGTGCCGGGCATTCCTGAGGTAATTCAGCCGCAGGCGGCTCGTCCGCAGGGCTTTCGAGTTCTTCCCGCCGTAGCTGCCGGTACAGGGCCCAGCCCGCGACCATGCCGCACAGCGCCAGGCCGTACCAGATGGCGGCGGGCGGGGTTGCCGCCGCCTCGCCCAGCAGGCCGCCGATCAGCACGTTGGCGATCAGGGCCACGCAACCACCCAGGCTTGCGTAAAAGCCGTAATAGCCGCCCAGCGGCCGGTTGCCGGCGTAGTGGGGCAGGTGGGCGGCAAAGAGCGGAAAGCAGAGGATGGAGCCCAGCGACAGGCAGGCGGCCTGCATCAGGCTGGCGGCTACCGGCCAGGGCTGCAGCCAGGGCAGGGCGAGGTAGCTGGCGCCCATCAGCCCGAGGCCCAACCCCATGCCCCGTGCCATGCCCAGGTGCCGCTGCACCAACTGGCTGGCGGGCAGCTGCAGTACCACCCCGATGATGGCGGTGAGGGTGAACACGCCGCTCAGCAACCCGGTGTCCTGCTGCTGGCTGTTGATATAGGCGGGCACGGCCAGGTAAAGCTGGTGGAACAGTAACTGGTAGGCGGCGGCCAGCAGGGTAAAGCGCAGGAAAGGACCGTTGCCGATTAAGTCCCGCCATTGTTCGCTCCAGACGGGCGGACGCTCCCGAACGTGGCTGGGGCTGGGGGGCAGCAGTCGCCACTGCAGGGCGGTCAATAGCAGGAAGATGCCGCCGGACACCAGACCGGTCACCACAAAGTCGATGTCGGTGAGCAGCATGCCGACCAGGGGGCCCAGCAGCAGCCCGAGCTGGCTGGCCAGGTTGTGCAGGGCAAAGGCCTGCTGGCGCTGGCGGCTGTCCAGGCATTCCGACGCCAGATAGGCCTGAGCGCAGGGGGTGAAGAGGGCGCCGGCAAAGCCGGTGAGAAAGGCGGCCAGCAGCAGCAGCGGCAGATCCCCGGCCCAGCCGAGCAGGGCAAAGCCCAGGCTGCGGACCAGGCAACCCAGCACGATGGCGGGCCGGTAGCCCAGCCGGTCGCCCAGGGCGCCACCCAGCAGGAACAGGCCCTGCTGGCTGAACACCCGCATGCCCATTACCAGACCGATGGCCCAGCCGGTCAGCCCCAAATTGCCTCCCAGGTGAAAGGCCAGATAGGGCAGGGTCATGTAGAAGGCGAGGTTGAAGAACAGGCCGTTGCACACCAGCAGGCGGGCCGCCGGGCTCAGCATTCGCCAGCTCTGGCGGTAGTTGGTTGTGGTCACTGTCAATTATCCGTGCGGTGCCTGTCGGGTACTGGAAGACGTATTGCCCCATGGACCCCGCCTTCGCGGGGGAGACGAACTCGGGTCTGGCGTGAAAACGCTTTTACTTCTAGCCTGTCGCCAGGGCGAAGGTGCGGCCCTGGCTGGCGATATCGTCCACGATCACATGGCCGAAGCCGCGGGAGCAGGACTCCACCCGCGCCTCCACCTGATAGGTGTCGCGCAGCAGCGTCGGGGTGACGATCTCGGCGGTGGGGCCGCAGGCTACCTGGCGGCCGCCGGCGATGACCAACGCCTGATCGCAAAAGCGCAGCACATGGTTGAGATCGTGCAGCGTCACCAGCACCAGCATGCCCTTTTCCCGCGCCAGATCTTTCATGTGGCCGAGCACCTCTACCTGGCGCGACAGATCCAGCGCCGAGGTGGGCTCGTCCATCAGCACTATGTCCGGCTCGCGCACCAGCACCTGGGCCAGACTGACCAGCTGGCGCTGGCCGCCCGAGAGCTCGCCGAGGTGGCGAAAGGCGAGATTGGCAATGCCGAGCGCCGCCAGGGTCTGGTCGATAAGGGCCAGCTCGGCCTCGTTTACGCTCCAGCCACCACCCTGCTTGCAGGCCAGCAGCACCGACTCGTACACGCTGAGCGCGGCACTGGCGGCGCTGTCTTGCGGCATGTAGCTGATGCCGCCGCCTTCCGGCCGCAGGCCCTCTACGTGCACCCGGCCGGGGCCGTCGATCAGGCCGCTGATACGCTTGAACAGGGTGGACTTGCCGGCGGCGTTGGGGCCGATGATGGCCACCACCTCGCCCGCCCTGAAGGTAGGAGTGGAAATGCCCTGCAGCAGCAGCTGTTTGCCGTAGCGGGCACCGAGATTTTCGAGCCGGATGCTTACCATGAACGCCTCGTCTGGGACAGGATAAGGGAAACGAAGAAGGGAATGCCGATCAGTGACGTGACCACGCCGATGGGGAAGATGGTGCCGCTGATCAACGACTTGCTGACCACCGAGCTGACCGAGAGGATCAGCGCCCCGGCCAGGGCCGAGGCCGGCAGGAAGAAGCGTTGATCCTCGCCGATGATCATGCGCGCGATATGGGGGCCGACCAGGCCGATAAAGCCGATGGTTCCCACGAAGGACACCGGAATGGCCGCCAGCATGCTCACCAGTAGCAGGGTCTCCAGCCGCAGCCGGCCGACCTTGACGCCGAAGCTGGCCGCCTTGTCTTCGCCCAGGCGCAGGGCGGTCAGGGCCCAGGCCCGGCGAACGAACACCGGCAGCACCAGTACCAGCGCCAGGGTGGTGATGGCCAGCTTGGGCCAGGTGGCCTTGCTGAGGCTGCCCATGGTCCAGAACACCACCGCCGACAGGGCCTCGGTCGAGGCAAAAAACTGCACCAGCGCCAGCAGGGCGTTGAAGGTGAACACCAGGGCGATGCCGAGCAGCACTATGCTGTTGACCGTCATGCCGGGCCGAGCGCTGAGCAGGTGGATGAGCAGGGCCGCCAGCATGGCCATAATGAAGGCGTTGAGCGGTACCATCCAGGCGATGGCCGCCGGAATGAAGGCCACTCCGAAAGCCAGGGCCAGGGCCGCACCGAAGCTGGCGGCGGCGGAAATGCCCAGGGTGAAGGGGCTGGCCAGCGGGTTGTTGAGGATGGTCTGCATCTGGGCGCCGGCCACTGCCAGCGCCGCGCCCACCACCACCGCCATCAGTGCTATCGGCATGCGGATTTCCCACAGCACCACCCGTACCTGCAGCGGCACCGAGTCGGGCAGGAACAGCGCTTTCACTACTTCACCCAGCTCGTAGCGGGCCGGGCCCAGGGCCAAATCGGCGCACAGGCTGAGCAGCAGTGCGGCGGTCAGTCCCAGCAGGATCAGCTGTCGCCGCCAGACGAGGGCCTTATAGTGGCCGCTGCCGGCCGGCGTGGTTTGCGTTGGCGTCATGCTGTTATTCTGCATCGGTCAGTGACACCCAATAGCCGGGACGGTAGTCGACGGGCAGGAAGCGCTGGTGCAGCTCCTTGAAGGTGGCCTCCGGGTCGAGCTCGGTGAACAGCTCGGGATGCAGCCACTTGGCCATCTGCTGGATGCCCACGAACTGGTAGGGGCTGTTGTAGAACTGGTGCCAGATGGCGTGCATCTGCTTGTTTTGCACTGCTTCGATGCCGGTCATGGCCGGGCGATGGGTCAGCGCTTCGAGTTTGCGCCGGGCCTCGGCCTGGTCCTGGCCCGGACCCACCCCCACCCAGGCGCCGCCGGGCACATAGGCTTCCCACATGCCGCCGGTAACGATGACGTGGTCGGGGTTGGCGGCGATGATCTGCTCCGGGTGGAGGTTGCCGAAGGTGGCGGGAATGATGTCCTTGGCGATGTTATCACCACCGGCCAGTTCCACGAAGGTGCCGAAGTTGTCGTCGCCAAAGCTCATGCAGCATTCTTCCGAGTAGCCGCCGGCCCGGTCGATGAACACCCGGGGCCGCTCGGGCTGATGCTGCTCGATCACCTCCGTCACCCTGGCGATTTCGGCGGCGCGCCAGGCGATGAATTCCTCGGCCTTTTCCATTTCACCGAACAGCTGGCCGTAAAGGCGCAGGCTGGGTTCGGTATGGGTGAAGGGATGCTCGCGAAAATCCACGTACACCAGGGGAATGCCGGCGGCGGCCAGCTTCTCGATGTATTTGGCGTCTTCTGTGGCCTGCCTGGATTCGATGTTCATGATGATGACATCGGGGGTGAGAGACACCGCCTGCTCCACGTCGAAGGTACCGTCCTTGAAGCCGCCGAAGACGGGGATGTCGGCCATCTCGGGGAATTTTTCCTGATAGGCGGCGTAGTTGTCCGGATCGGCGCTGGCTAGGTCGTCCCGCCAGCCGACAATGCGCTGGAAGGGGTTTTCCCGGTCGAGCACGGCGGTGAGGTAAACCTGGCGGCCTTCGCCCAGGATGACACGTTGCACCGGTACTTCGACTTCCACCTGGCGGTTGGCGATGTCGGTGACGGTAATGGTTTCGGCGGACAGGGCCAGCGACCAGACGGCCGCCAGGGCGGTGATCGCCTTGGTCAGGAGGGGGCTGCGAAGCATGGTGTTCTCGTACAATTATTAAGATGGCGGATGATACTACAAACAATTCTCATTTTGTATATTGAAGTGTTTATTCCAATATCATACGAGACAGATTTTAATCGTCGTCAAAACAGCCTGACAGCGGCAATGATCGGGAGCGGATCATCGTTTGATTATTAGCGGTTCCGAACAGTAGATCACTGCCGGCAGTGACCGGGGGCTGCTACGTAGCCCCCTAAGTGCTGCGACCGAGTTATATTCCTGCTATCGGCGGCCCTTACCGGCCAGGCGATAGTGGTCAACCACGGCTGGCACATGCAGTCGTGAATAGATGAAGGAGCTGGCGGTGCAATAAAAAAACCGGAGCGCAGGTGCGCTCCGGTTTTTTATTGGTGCCATTCCGTCGTTAGCCGGTGGCGGTTAAAACAGCCAGACTCGATAACCGTCGTCTTCCAGCCCCAGAATATCAATCTGACCGTAGCTGCATTCCGGGCCCGTGATCATGGGTACGGCATTGCCGGTGGTCTGTTCGTGGCCAAAGGCAATCACACAGCTGTGGCAGGCCCCCTGGATCACACCCTTGTGCTGCAAGGTGTTGAACAGCTGGTGCAGCCGATGTTCGGCGTTGGCCAGCAGACCCGGCCAGGCGGCACCTTCGGCGGCAAAATACAGCTCGCTGGTATCACCGCGCTCATGGGCCTGGAGGGCGTGGGTCAAGGCATGAAACACCCGGCCCTGTTCCTGTTCGCCCGCATACACAACAAAAGCGTGCTTCTTGTTCATTAACGGCTCCTGCCTCTTGGGTTGATGCCGCTTTGCAGCGGCATCGGCGAACGGATCAGTCGTTGCTGGTCGGTTTCTTGCGCTTCAGCGGTGCCATGCCGTCATTGGAACCCAGACCGGCACCGGTCGGCAGTCGGTCGCTGCGATCTTTCTGTGCCTTGACCGGGGCCGGCTTTTTGGTTGGCTTGTAGGCGTTGGGGCCACCTTTGCCTTTATAGCCATTGCCGCGGGCGGCGGGCTTGCCCGCACCCCTGGGGCCGGACTTTTTGGCGGCCGGTTTCACGCCCTTGAACTTGCCTTCCAGCCCTTCGATGGTCACGAAGGCAATGTCCTGCTGCAGGAAGCGCTCGACCCGTTTGAAGGCGTCCCAGTCCTTGGGGCCTACCAGCGACATGGCGGTGCCCTTGGCACCGGCACGACCGGTACGACCGATGCGGTGCACGTATTCTTCCGCCTGCTTGGGCATGTCGAAGTTCACCACCAGCGACACCTGCAACAAGTCCAGCCCGCGTGAAGCCACGTCGGTGGTGATCAGTACCTTCTGCTGGCCACGGCTGAAGCTGTCCATGATGCGGTTACGCTCGGCCTGGCTCATGTCGCCACTCAGCGCGGCGGTGGTCAGCCCCTGCTGGTGCAGCAGCGCCGCCAGCCGCTCGGTATCGGGCCGGGTGGCGGTAAAGATAATCGCCTGCTGATAGCTTTCGGTGGTCAGAATGTGCTGCAACAGCGCCTGCTTGTGATCCAGGTGATCACACAGATAAAAGCGCTTCTCGATATCCAGGTGCTCGGCGTTGGCGGCACCCACGGCGACCCGCTTGGGAGACTTGAGCAGCTTTTCGGCCATCTCGTTGACTTCGGCGTGCTCCAGGGTGGCGGAGAACATCAGCGTCTGGCGGCGGCGGTGATCGGCAGCCTCGTTGATCTGGTTCAGCTGCTTGGCGAAGCCCAGATCCAGCATGCGGTCGGCTTCGTCCATGATCAACAGTTCCAGGCCGCCCAGCATCAGCGAGCGGGCATCCAGATGGTTGGCCAGTCGTCCCGGGGTGGCCACCACCACATGGGGCTCTTTACGCAGCGCCTTGATCTGGTCGTTGAAGTTTTCACCGCCCAGCACCAGGGCGATGTTGGTGGAGCTGCCGCTGGTGAGCGAGCGCAGCTGCACATACACCTGTTTGGCCAGCTCTCGGGTGGGGGCGAGGATCAGCGCCCGCGGGTCGCGCTTGCTCAACGGTTTGGTCTTCATCAGCCGATGCAGCGCCGGCAGCAGGAAGGCCAGGGTCTTGCCCGAGCCGGTTTTGGAGGACGCGATCAAGTCATGGCCGCTCAATATGACCGGAATGGCCCTGTCCTGAATCTCGCTGGGCGCGGTGAAGCCCATGTGATCCAATGCGGTTAATAGACGGGAATCCAGTCCAAGATCTTTAAACTGTTCAGGTTTTTGCGCCAACGTGCTGCTCCGGGTGTGTAATGCGTCAACTCAGAATGGATAGCGAGAGAGTTAACAAAAGAATAGGGGAGGTAAAGAGCGCCTATTGTATAGAAGTTTTGACCCCAGAGCCAAGCCTGGCACCCCGGCGATAGGTGTCACTGATGGTATGTCACGGTCGCCTGTCGCCGAAGGAAGATATTAGGGCCCGGCCGCGGCCAGTTGTCTGGTTAACTCACCGGCGGCAATCTCCCGGCAGCCCGAGGCATTCTGGCCGCACCACAGCGGTGAAAAGTCGGCTGTGCCCTGTTGCTCCGCCGCCGTGCGCAGGGCGGTCATGGCGATGGAGGCGTAGGGAAAGTCGGGGGCCGCAGGGTGCAGACAATCCAGCTCGCGCATCACGCGGTTGACGATGCCCCGTGCGGGCCGGCCCGAGAACAGCCTGGTCAGCGCCGTCAGCTCGGCGCTTTCAGCCTTCAGTGCCTGGCGGTGCAAGGCTGAGGTGTTGGCTTCGGGGCAGAGCAGATAGGCGGTGCCCACCTGCACGGCGCTGGCGCCCAGCATCAAGGCCGCCTGTACGCCACGAGTGTCGGCGATGCCACCGGCGGCGATGACCGGCACCGGCACTTCCTCGACGATTTGGCGCACCAGCGGGAACAGTCCGACCTGGGTCGAGACGTCGTCAGACAGAAACATGCCCCGGTGGCCGCCGGCTTCCAGGCCCTGGGCAATAATGCCGTCCACGCCGTGGGCGGCCAGCCAGCGCGCTTCGGCAAGGGTGGTAGCAGACGAGAGAATACGGGTACCCCAGCCTTTTACCCGTGCCAGCAGCGTCGGCTCCGGCAGTCCGAAATGAAAGCTGATGATCTCGGGGCGAAAGGGTTCTATGGCATCGGCCATGTCATGGCTGAAGGGCCGGCGGTTGCTACGGGTGGCCAACTGGTGTGGATTAATCCCGAACTCGGCAAAGTAGGGCGCCAGAAGGGTGTGCCATGCCTGGTGCTGCTTTTTGTGGTAGTCGGGCTGTTTGTGGCAGAAGAAATTGAGGTTGAAGGGGCGGTCGGTGGCCCGTTTGATGGTGTTGATTTCGGCGACGATGTCATCCATGCCCAGCATGGCGCAGGGCAACGAGCCGAGTCCACCCGCTTCACAAACGGCAATGGTTAACGCACTGCCCTGCACGCCGGCCATCGGCGCCTGAATGATGGGCAAATCGGTGCCCAGTAGCTGCCTGAAATCACCCTGATTCATCATGTACTCCCTCTCTACTGTCACCCATTGGTGCCTGTCATCACCAGCGATTCAAGCGTCGTTTTTGATATTCATTCGACGCTATTTTGTCGTATTTGCCCGGCATGGCAATCGACGGCTCGCCGTTTTGCGAGTTACGTCGGTTTCAAGTGAGTAGTGTTATCTGCTTTAAATTAAGTGATTAAAGTTAGTAAAAAACTCAATTTTAGAGTTATTGCAGCAGGTATGTCTTATTTGTGTTGCATTTGCGTTATTTGCAGGCGGTCGGATTTTCTGGTTCGGTTGATCTGCATCAAGCATGAATGAACTTTAGCGTTTGGACGGATATTACCCAATGACGTTCGATTAATGGCGGTGTTATTTTCCTCCCGCAACCCAAAGCGACCAATGCCGGGCTGGCTTGAGTCCGTACACAAGTCGTCGCACAGGAGGACATCCGAATGCACATGTCTAAGATCAAGCGCCGTGATTTTCTCAAGGGACTGGGCCTGACCGGCGCCGGCCTCGTGATAAGCAGTAAAAGCTGGGCGCTCAACCGCCTGGAGCCCATTTCCGACACCCTGGCCACCGAATATCCCTACCGCAGTTGGGAAGATCTGTATCGCAAGGAATGGGACTGGGATTATATCGGCCACGCCGCCCACTGCATCAACTGCATGGGCAACTGCGCCTGGAATATTTACGTCAAGGACGGCCTGGTGGTGCGCGAAGAGCAGATCGCCAAATATCCGCAGGTGAACCCGAACGTACCCGACGCCAACCCCCGTGGTTGTCAGAAGGGGGCGATTCACTCCACCGCCATGTACGAGGCCGACCGGCTACGCTACCCGCTCAAGCGGGCCGGCGAGCGGGGCGAGGGCAAGTGGCAGCGTATTTCCTGGGATCAGGCCACCGAAGAAATTGCCGACAAGATTATCGACATTTTCGTTAAACACGGTCCCGGCAAGCTCAAGACCCACCAGGGCTCGGGCAACCAGACCATGGTGCGCCACTCGGGCCCCAACCGCTTTGCCTCCCTGGTCGGCGGCATTCAGCTCGACGGCTTCACCGTGGTGGGTGATCTCAATACCGGTGCCCATCTGACCTACGGCAACCCGCTGGAGAGCTTTACCTCCGATGCCTGGTTTGACGCCGACTACATTCTCATGGGCATGATCAACCCCAACGCCACCCGTATTCCCGATGCCCACTATATCTGGGAGGCCAAGTACAACGGCGCCCGCATTACCAGCACCGCTCCCGATCACAACCCCAGCGCCATTCATACCGACTTGTGGATGCCCATCAACCAGGGCTCGGACCCGTTTCTCGCCATGTCGTTCGTCAACGTCATCATCGAGGAAAAACTGTTCAAGCCCGCCTTCATGAAAGAGCAGACCGATTTGCCGATGCTGGTACGCACCGACAACGGCAAGCTGCTGCGCGAGGCGGATCTGGTGGAAGGCGGCTCCATCGAGGTGTTCTATCACTGGGATCTGAACACCAAACAGGCGGTGAAGGCCAAGGGCTCCATGGGCAGTGACGACAAGACCCTAAAGCTCGGCGACGTCGACCCGGCCATCGAGGGCGAGTTCGAGGTGAATGGCATCAAGGTCACCACCGTATTCGAGCAGGTGAAGCAGGAAGCGGCCAAATACCGCCCGGAAGACACCTTCAAGCTCACCAATATTCACCCGGACGTGGTGCGCCAGGAAGCCCGCTACCTGGCCAAGGCCCGCAAGGCCATCGTCATGCTGGGTTACATTACCTCCGGCTACTCCAACTGTATCCATATCGGCCGGGCCTATGGGCTGGCACTGTCGCTCACCGGCCACGGCGGCCGCACCGGAGGTCTCGACACCTCCTGGGTGGTGTGGAATCACCCTAAATGGGCGGAGCTGTCCGAGTTCGGCGACAAGAAACCCCGCTACGAGGCCGGTGGTCTGGGCGAGTTTCTGCGCGGCGGCATGATGAAAGGCGCGCGCGAACACTTCAACAACAAGAAGCTCAAGGAGCGGGTCGGCTTCGATCTCGACGATCTGGACGCCATGATCAAGGAGTCCATCGACGAGGGCTGGATGCCCTATCACGGCGAGATCAAGGGCATGATCTCGGTGGCCGACAATACCTTCCGTCGCAACAAGTTCGCCAACCGCTATCGTGATGAACACCTGCGCCAGGCCAGCGAGCTGTATGTGAACGTCAACGTGCGCATGGACTCCACCGCCGAGTGGGCCGACTATGTGCTGCCGGCGGCGGGCCATTACGAGGCCTGGGATCTGCGCACTCAGGGCTACCACCGCTTCTGCAACATCTTTACCCGTTCGGTACGGCCGATGGGCGAGTCCAAGCCCGACTGGGACATCATGGCGCTGCTTACCCAGAAGATTCAGGAGCGCGCCATCGCCCGGGGCATAGGTCCCATTCCGGATGGCGACGTAACCCGGGATCTGCACACCATTCATGATGACTTCACCCGCAACGGTGCCCTCAGCACCGACCTCGACGTCTTTACCTATATCGTCGAGAACTCGCCGGAATTTGGCGGCGTGAGTGTTAAAGAGGCGGTAGAGCGCGGCTTCATCGTGATGAACGAACACGCGGGCACCAACCAGCCGCTCAAGCCGGACGAGCCCTACAACCCCTTTACCGCCCAGACCGACGGCAAAAAACCCTACGACACCCTGACCGGGCGCATCACCTTCTACTGTGATCACCCGCGCTTTATGAAACTGGGGGCCACCGTGCCCACGGCGCGGCTTTATGCCGGCCCCGAAACCTCGAACTATCCGCTGCACTTCTATTCGCCCCATGCCCGCTGGGGTGTGCACTCCAACTGGCGCAGCAACAAGTACCTGCTGCGGCTGCAACGGGGCGAGCCCAATATCTACATCAACCCGGGGCTGGCGGCCGAGCGGGGCATCAAGGACGGCGATCGGGTGCGGCTGTTCAACGGCACCGGCGACTTCTTCGCCCAGGCCAAGTTCTATCCCAGCATTCCGAAGCACTCCATCATGATGGAGCACGGCTGGGAGCCCCATCAGTACATTCACAGAAAGCCGATGAATAACGCCATGGCCACCTTCCTGCAACCGCTGGAGCTGGTGGGAGGCTGGGGTCACCTGGGCTTTAAATACTGCATGTGGAACGCCAACCAGCTGTTGCACGAATCCAGCTTCGATATCGAGCTGGCCAAGGCGGAAGCCATCGCCGATCCGCGGACCCTTTAAGAGGAGATTGCCATGGCTGTCAAACGCCAACTCAGCATGGTGCTGGACCTGAACAAATGCATCGGCTGCCAGACCTGTACCTCGGCCTGCAAGCTGATGTGGACCAACCGCAACGGTCGTGAATTCATGTACTGGAACAACGTGGAGTCCCAGCCCGGGCTGGGCTACCCCCGCGATTACCAGAACATGGGCGGCGGCTTCGATAAAGACGGCGCCCTGCGTCTGGGCCGCCAGCCCAGCCAGGAGGATTACGGTATTCCCTGGGAATACAACTATGAAGAAGCGCTGATGACCGGCACCGATCCCTGGCTGCGCCCCAACGTCAAACCCACCTGGGGCGCCAACTGGGACGAAGACCGGGGCGAGGGGGACTACCCCAACAGCTACTACTTCTACCTGCCCAGGCTGTGCAACCACTGCGCCAACCCGGGCTGCCTGGCGGCCTGTACCCGCAACGCCATCTACAAGCGGCAGGAAGACGGCATCGTGCTGGTGGATCAGGAACGTTGCCGGGGCTATCGCTACTGCGTGAATGCCTGTCCCTACAAGAAAATCTACTTCAACGAACAGATCTCCAAATCGGAGAAGTGCATCTTTTGTTATCCGCGCATCGAAAAAGGCCTGGCCAACGCCTGTGCCCGCCAGTGCGTGGGTCGCATTCGCTGGGTCGGCTACCGGGACGACAAGGACGGTCCCATTCACAAGCTGGTGGAGCAATTCAAGGTGGCGCTGCCGCTGCACGCCGAGTGGGGCACCGAGCCCAATGTGTTCTACGTGCCGCCGCTGTCGTCGCCCAAATACGGCTCCGACGGCCGCACCCTGGAAGAGCCGCGCATTCCGCTGGAGTACCTGGAAAGCCTGTTCGGCCCCCGGGTGGGCGAGGTGCTGGAAACGATCAAGACCGAGCGCCAGGCCAAGGCCGAAGGCCGCGAGAGCGCCTTGATGGATCTGCTGATCGGCTACAAGCATGCCGACATGTTCAAGCTGAGCTGAGAGAGGTTACCGATGCATACCCAATCCGTGACCACCGAACAGGTACTGGCCCGGGGCACCGTGTTCCGGCTGGCCGCCGCCATGCTCGACTACCCGCTGGCCGAAACCTGGCAGGCCCTGCATGAGGGCCGCATGGCACAGGTGCTGAGCCAGGCCATGGCGGTGCTGGGCGAGGCCGCCTGGCCGGCCCTGCCGGCAAGCAATGACCTGAAGGCGCTGGAAGTGGGCTACATGGCCACCTTTGTACAGGGTCGGCGCGGCCGGCCCCAGGTACCGCTGGTGGCCAGCGCCTACGAACAGCTGCTGGCCGGCGACACGCCGGGCCATTATCTGCTCAACGTGCAGGCCTTTTACCGGCATTTCGGCCTCAAGGCCGCCACCGAAGACGAAGGCCATATCGACGAGCCGGATCACCTGGTCACCATGCTCGAGTTCTGCGCCCTGTTGTGCCATCTGGAGCAGCAGGCGTTTGAAAGCGGGCGGGACGCCGCTTCCCCCCGGCGGGCGTTGCGGGACTTTCTGACCCGCTATCTGGTGCCGATGGCCAGCAGCCTGCGTGAGCGTTTTAACCGGGAAGCCGATCAGGGCCTGGACGCCAACCTGGCCTGCCTGGTGCAGCGGCTGCCCGACTGGGCCGACCGGCAACGGGAGATACTGGAACATCAGGTTGGCCCCTGTCCGCAGTCGGGCCAGCGTGCCGCGACCGGCGACGCCGAAAGCATGTGGGATTAATGAGGAACATATCATGAAAGCGATCACGTCCATTTACCGGGCCATGCTGCTGGGGCTGGCCATGACCACGGCCGGTGCCGCCCTGGCCGACCACAGCGAGATGAACCCCAATGTGATTGAGGTGAAGCCTGGGGACGCCGTCAAGGTGGGACGCATTCCCGGCACCATCTATTTGCGCAGCCAGAACGACCCGGACGATCTGATCTGGGACCGGCTGCCCATGTATCGCGTTGGCCTGTATGCGGCACCGCCGGTGCATCAGTCGGTCAGGCTGCGCTTCGAGGCGGACACCGCCTTTGAGGCCAAGCACATGTATTTTCAGGTGGCCCGCTCGGCCGAGCGTTTTTATCTGCGCCTGCGCTGGAAGGATGCCACCGAAAACAGATCCACCACGGTGGATGATTTTCGTGACGGCGTGGCGGTGCAGTTTGCCCTCGAGGGCACGGATACTTCCTACATGATGGGCTCGGGCCCGGACAAGCCGGTCAACATCTGGTACTGGCGTGCCGACCAGGAGCAGATTGAGAATCTGGCTGCCGGCGGTTACGGCAGCACCACGCGGTTGCCGGAGCAGGCCATCGACGGGGCCAGTGCCTGGGTGGCTGAAGAAATTCAGCAAGACAGCGAATGGCACGTGGTGATGTCCCGGCCGTTGAAGGTCAAGGGCGAGCACCAGGTCGATCTGGAACGCAAGCAGATCCCCATGGTGTTTGCGGTCTGGGAAGGCAGCCATAACCAGCGCGACGGCGACAAGCGGGTGACGCCCAACTGGATCCTGCTGGACAACAGCTACTGATACGCAAGGGGAGGAGTTCATCATGACGGTACACCAACACAACATCGGCCGGGACGACGGGCTGGCCATGCGGCCCGCCGACTGTGGCCTGGGCCATGCCTGCCAGTTTTGCCCCAGGGAGCCGGAGTGCACCCTGGACAAGCCCCATCACGAGAAGCGGCTGCTGGAGCAGCGCCTCGCTCAAATTGGCCAGATCATTCTGGTGATGGCCAACAAGGGTGGAGTGGGCAAAAGTACCGTCTCGGCCAACCTGGCCGCCGGCCTGGCCGCGCGCGGCTTTCGAGTGGGGGTGGCCGATGCGGATATTCACGGCCCCAACCAGAGTCGCTTTTTCAATCAGGTAGGCCGGCGGGTGCGGGTGAGCGAGCGCGGCCTCGATACCCTTGAGAGCTTCGGCGATCGGCTGCCGCATCCGGTAAAGGTGGGCTCGCTCGCCTTCATGATGGAGCGGGATGACACCCCCATCGTCTGGCGCGATGCCTACAAGCACGACTTTATGCATCACCTGATCGGCAGCTTTGACTGGGGGCCGCTGGATTTTCTGGTGGTCGACATGCCGCCGGGCACCGGCAACGAGCTGATCACCCTGAGCGATCTGCTGGAGCAGCAGGCGGTGGCGGCGGTGATTGCCACCACCCCCCAGCAGGTGGCGCTGATGGACAGCCTCAAGGCCATTCGCTTCTGCCAGGAACGGGGCCTGCCGCTGATCGGGGTGGTGGAAAACATGGCCGGGGTGACCTGCCCCCATTGCGGCGGCGAGTTTCAGCTGTTCCCCCGGGCCCACCTGGCCGAGGCGCTGGCAGAGCTGGGCGTGAACTCGGTGGCCAGCATTCCGCTGTCGCCGCTGCTGGCCATGGCCTCCGACTCGGGTGCCCCGCTCACCATGGACCAGCCCGACAGCCTCGAGGCGAAAGCCTTTGCGCCCGCCGTGGAGGCCTGTATTGAACATGCCCGGCAGGCCGGTGTGCAGGCCGCCACCGAGGAGCTGCAGTCGGTGATGGAAGCCGATACCGACGAGCTGGAAGCCATGCTCAACGAGCTGCCCGAGGAAGAGCGGGCCCAGGCCCGGCGCGACCTTGAGGAACTGCTTGCCGGCGAGCGTGCCCGGCTGAACCCTGATCGCAACGACGACCGCTAATGACTGTTACGAGGAGAGCGCCATGAGCTCAGCACAAAATCCTTCCCGCCGGCATTTCTTTCGCCAGCTGGCCAGCCGGGTAGAAGCCGCCACGCCGGTGGGCACTCCCTGGCACCCGGTGCTGGAAGCCCATGCCGGCGATGGCGATGTGCTCTGGTCCGGCTGGGCCGGAGCGGGCGAAGTGTTCGTGGTGGGCGACGAGGGCCGTATTCTGCACTTCAACGCCGACCAGCCGGGCTGGCACGAGCAGGCCAGCCCGGTGCCGCTGCCCCTGCACGGTATCTGGGGCAAGCAGGCCGACAGCCTGCACGCGGTGGGCTGGATGGGCTGCATTCTGCATTACGACGGCGAACAGTGGCGGCAGGTGCAGGGGGGCGTGGTCAACGATGACACCGGTCGCTTCGCCTCCTGCGAGGAAAACACCCCGCTGTTTGCCATCGACGGCAACGCCGCCGGCCATGCCTGGGCGGTGGGCGACGAGGGGCGCATTCTGCACTTTGACGGCGAGGGCTGGCAGTCCGAGGCCTCGGGCACCCGCATCAATCTGCGGGCGGTGGCCTGTGCGCCCGGCGGCCGGGTCTATGCCGCCGGCGGCGAGGGCACCCTGTTGTGCCGGGATCTGAAGGGGGAATGGCAACCGATGGACTGCCCCTTAAGCACCGGCTTTCATGCCCTGCTGGTGCTGAACGACGACGAACTGCTGCTGGCGGGCGGGCGCTACTTTGTGGATCAGGGCGGCTTTCGCGGCGAGCTGGTGCATTACCGCCACGGCGAGTTTCACAACCAGGCCCACGAGGCGGGGCTGCCCCGGTTGCGTGCCCTGCGCGCCTACAAGGACGGTGTGCTGCTGGTGGGCGACAAGGGGCACCTGCTGTATCTGCACAACAACAAGGTGCACCGGCTGGCCTGCAACACCCATCACGATCTGATGGACATCGTCACCCTCGGCTCCGACGAGGCGCTGGTGGTGGGCGATTTCGGCACCCTGATGACCGCCGCCCCCGACTTTGAAAAGGCGCTGGTCATTCCTCACCGGGAAGTGGCGGCACAAAGCCGGTGGGAAACCATGGCCAGCCCCACCCGGCGTCAGCTGTGGGGACTGTGGCAGGCCCACGATGGCCAAATGTATGCCTGCGGCGATGTTGGCACCGTGCTGCGGCTGGACGGCGAGCAGTGGGTGGCGCTGCCGGCCCCCGACGAGCAACTGGCGGTGCACTGTTTGTGGAGCTGTGAAGGCAGCGGCCTGCTGGCCGGCGGTCAGGAAGGGCGCATTTACCGCTTCAACGGCGAGCAGTGGCAACTGCACTTCGATCTGCACCTGCACACCACCATACTGGCGATGTGGGGCACCGAGCCCGACTGTATTTATGCGGTGGGCGACGAAGGGCTGGTGCTGCATTACGACGGCCTGGGCTGGCGTCGGCTGGCCAGCGGCACCGGCTCTGCACTGTATGATCTCTGGGGGCTGGATGGTCGGCACCTGCTGGCGGTGGGCGACTTCGGCCTGGCGCTGCGCTACAACGGCGAGCAATGGAAGGAGTTCAGTACCGGCACCGAGCAATTTATTTACAGCGTCTGGGGCCGGGGGCTGAACGACATCTACGCCGTGGGCCTGTCGGGAACCGTGGTGCATTTCAACGGCCAGCGCTGGCATACCATGCCCACCCGGCTGCAGCAGGATCTGTTGTCGGTGTCCGGCAACGACACCGGCGAAGTGTTCGCCGTGGGCGGGCGGGGCACAGTGCTCAGGCTGGAGCAGGGCCAGTGGTTGCGGGAAACCACCCCCACCGAAGCCGGCCTGCGGGCGGTGTGCGCCACTCGGAACGGCACCGTGTACGCGGTGGGGGACAAGGGCTGTATTCTGCGGCGCCGTTTTGAGCCGGAGTAAACGGTCATTACCATCTTGCAGTCAAACTGAAAACGGGCCCTTGAGGCCCGTTTTTTATTGTGTGCTTTTGCACGGCTCTGATGCGGTCTGGTTGTGCGATGGATGCCGGCGTTTGGCGGGCGGCACTCGAGAATAAAAGGCGCTGGCTGCGCATCGTGATCAATGAACTGAATGAGAGGTAAAGGCTCCAAATGGATTTAAATTTGGCATAAAGTCCGATTTTAATCGGTATTTTAGATATTTATTTGATGCCGGTTTTCAGCGATTCGATTGATCTGCATCAAGCAGAAAGTCGCTTTACGGTCCTCAACATGATGACCGCATGGCCTATGTTTAGTAGTGGTGTTTATTTTTCGAGCAAAACCCAAGGCGAACCGTTCGAACAGGCTGGCAGCAGATGAACAGGCGGTCGCACAGGAGGGCATAAAAATGCACATGTCTAAACTCAAGCGTCGCGACTTCCTCAAGGGGCTGGGCCTGACCAGCGCCGGTATCGTATTCAGCAGCCAAAGCTGGGCGCTTAATCGTCTGGAGCCGATCTCCGACACCCTCGCCAGTGAATACCCCTACCGCAACTGGGAAGATCTGTATCGCAATGAGTGGGACTGGGATCATATCGGCCATGCCGCCCACTGCATCAACTGCATGGGTAACTGTGCCTGGAACGTCTACGTGAAAGACGGCCTGGTGATCCGTGAAGAACAGATTGCCAAATATCCCCAGGTCAATCCCAACGTGCCCGACGCCAATCCCCGCGGTTGTCAGAAAGGGGCCGTTCATTCCACCTCCATGTATGAAGCCGACCGGCTGCGCCATCCGCTCAAACGGGCCGGCGAGCGGGGCGAAGGTAAATGGCAGCGTATTTCCTGGGATCAGGCCACCGAAGAGATCGCCGACAAAATCATCGATATCTTCGAAAAATACGGCCCCGGCAAGCTCAAGACCCACCAGGGGTCGGGTAACCAGACCATGGTGCGCCAGTCCGGCCCCAACCGCTTTGCCTCCCTGGTGGGCGGCATTCAGCTCGACGGTTTTACCGTGGTGGGCGATTTGAACACCGGTGCCCACCTGGCCTACGGCAATCCGCTGGAAAGTTTCACCTCCGATGCCTGGTTTGATGCCGACTACATCATGCTCGGCATGATCAACCCCAACGCCACCCGTATTCCCGATGCCCATTACATCTGGGAAGCCAAATACAACGGTGCCCGCATCACCAGTACCGCGCCGGACTACAACCCCAGCTCCATTCATACCGACCTGTGGATGCCGATTCAGCAGGGCTCGGATCCGTTTTTGGCCATGTCGTTCGTCAATGTGATTATCGAGGAAAAACTGTACCAGCCCGCGTTCATGAAAGAGCAGACCGATTTGCCGATGCTGGTGCGCACCGACAACGGCAAGCTGCTGCGCGAAAGCGATCTGGTCGAGGGCGGCTCGGAAGAGGTGTTCTACCACTGGGATCTGAATACCAATCAGGCGGTCAAGGCCAAGGGCTCCATGGGCAGTGACGACAAGGATCTGAAACTGGGAGAGGTAGACCCGGCCCTGGAGGGCGAGTTTGACGTCAACGGCATCGACGTCACCACCGTGTTTGAGCAGGTGAAGAAGGAAGCGGCCAAATACCCGCCGGAAAAGACCCAAAAGCAAACCGGCCTGCACCCGGATGTGGTGCGTCAGGAAGCCCGGTATCTGGCCAAGGCCAAAAAAGCCATCATCATGCTGGGCTACATCACCTCCAGCTACTCCAACTGTCTCTATATCGGCTGGGGCTATGCATTGGCGCTGGCGCTGACCGGCCACGGCGGGCGCACCGGTGGCCTCGACACCTCCTGGGTGGTGTGGAACCACCCGCGCTGGACCGAGCTTGCCACCTTTGATGGCAAAAAGTCGGCCCGCTATGAGCCGGGTGGCCTGGGTGAGGTGCTGCGGGGCGACATGATGGGCGGCATTCGCAAGCACTTCAACAACAAGAAGCTCAAGGAGCGGGTCGGCTTTGACATCGACGAGATGGAAGCCATGATGCAGGAGTCCATCGACAAGGGCTGGATGCCCTATTACGGCGAAATAAAGGGCATGATCTCGATCGCCGACAACACCTTTCGCCGTAACAAGCTGGCCGAGCATTACCGTGACGAGCATCTGCGCCAGGCCAGTGAGTTGTATGTCAACGTCAACACGCGCATGGACTCCACCGCCGAGTGGGCCGACTATGTGCTGCCGGCGGCCAGCCACTACGAAGCCTGGGACTTGAGAACACAGGGTTATCACCGTTTCTGCAACGTGTTCACCGAGTCGGTGCCCCCGGTGGGCGAGTCCAAACCCGACTGGGACATCATGGCGCTGCTCACTCAAAAGATTCAGGAACGGGCTATTGCCCGTGGTATCGGCCCCATTCAGGACGGTGATGTCACTCGGGATCTGCACACCATTCACGACGATTACACCATGAACGGCAAGCTGAATACCGCGCTGGAGGCCTGCCGTTATATCGTGGACAACTCGCCGGAGTTTGGTGGCGTCAGCCTGGAAGAAGCGGGCGAACGCGGCTTTATCGTGATGAACGAACAGGCGGGCCTGAACCAGCCGCTGAAGCCGGACGAGCCCTATAATCCCTTTACCGCGCAAACCGACGGCAAGAAACCTTATGAAACCCTGACCGGGCGCATCACCTTCTACTGTGATCACCCCCGGTTCGAGCAGCTCAAATCCACGGTGCCCACGGCGCGGCTCTATGCGGGTCCGGAGGCGTCCGACTATCCACTGCACTTTTATTCGCCCCATGCCCGCTGGGGGATTCACTCCAACTGGCGCAGCAACAAGTACCTGCTGCGGCTGCAGCGGGGCGAGCCCAATATCTACATCAACCCCAAGCTGGCCGAACAGCGCGGCATCAAGGATGGCGATCGGGTAAAGCTGTTCAACGCCAACGGCGACTTCTTCGCCCAGGCCAAGTTCTACCCCAGCATTCCGGTCAATTCCATCATGATGGAACACGGCTGGGAGCCGCATCAGTACATCCATCGCAAGCCGATGAACAACTCCCATGCCACCCTGTTGCAGCCGCTGGAACTGGTGGGTGGCTGGGGGCATCTCCAGTTTATCTATGCCAAATGGAACGCCAATCAGGTCATCCATGAAAGCAGTTACGACATCGCGCTGGCCACGGCGGATGAAATCAGTGACCCACGGGCCGTATAAGAGGAGACCGTCATGGCTGTCAAACGACAACTCAGCATGGTGCTGGATCTGAACAAATGTATCGGCTGCCAGACCTGCACTTCGGCCTGCAAGCTGATGTGGACCAACCGCAACGGTCGCGAATTCATGTACTGGAACAACGTGGAAACCCAGCCCGGCCTGGGCTACCCCCGGGACTACGAGAACATGGGCGGCGGCTTCGACGCCGACGGCGCCCTGCGCCTGGGCCGCCAGCCCAGCCAGGAAGACTACGGTATTCCCTGGGAATACAACTACGAAGAAGCGCTGATGACCGGCACCGACCCCTGGCTGCGCCCTAACATCAAGCCCACCTGGGGCGCCAACTGGGACGAAGACGAGGGTCTGGGCGATTACCCCAACAGCTACTACTTCTACCTGCCGCGGCTGTGTAACCACTGTTCCAACCCGGGCTGCCTGGCGGCCTGCACCCGTAACGCCATCTACAAGCGTCAGGAAGACGGCATCGTGCTGGTGGATCAGGAGCGTTGCCGGGGTTATCGCTACTGCGTTAACGCCTGTCCCTACAAGAAAATCTACTTCAACGAACAGATTTCCAAGTCCGAGAAGTGCATTTTTTGCTACCCGCGTATCGAAAAAGGCCTGCCCACCGCCTGTGCCCAGCAGTGTGTAGGGCGTATTCGCTGGATTGGTTATCTCGACGACGAGGCGGGCCCCATCCATCTGCTGGTCAACAAGTACAAGGTAGCATTGCCGCTGCACGCCGAGTGGGGCACCCAGCCCAATGTGTTCTATGTGCCGCCGCTGTCGCCACCCAAATACGGACCCGACGGCAAGGCGCTGGACGAGTCGCGCATACCGCTCGAATACCTGGAAAGCCTGTTCGGAAATCGGGTGGGCGAGGTGCTGGAGCTGCTCGGAACCGAACGCCAGGCCAAGGCCGAGGGCCGGAACAGTGAACTGATGGACACGCTGATTGGCTACAAACACGCCGAGATGTTCAAACTCAGCTGAACGGGGAGTGAGCAGATGAACCAGATATCAATGCCCCCGCACATGGACGTGGTGATGGCCCGGGGTACCGTGTTTCGGCTGGCCGCCGCCATGCTGGACTATCCACTGGCCGAAACCCAGCAGGCGATAGAGCAGGGGCGTCTGGCGCAGGCGCTGAATGCGGCCATGCAGACGCTGGGCGAGGCACCCTGGCCCCGCTTGCCGGCCAGCCCCGACCTGTCGCAACTGGAAGTGGGCTACATGTCCACCTTTGCCCACGGCCGTCGCGGCAAGCCGAGGGTACCGCTGGTGGCCAGCGGCTACGACACCCTGCTGGCCGGCGACACGCCGGGCAATTTCATGCTCAATGTGCAGGCGTTCTATACCCATTTCGGACTCAAGGCGGCGACCGATGACGAAGGCCATATCGATGAGCCGGATCACCTGGTCACCATGCTGGAGTTTTGCGCGCTGCTCTGCCACCTCGAAGAGCAGGCATCACTTAACCGGCGCGATGCCTCGCCCTATCAGCGCGCCCTGCGCGACTTTATGGCGCGTTACCTGCTGCCGCTGCTGAATACCTTGCGTGCCCGTCTTGCCGGCGAAGGAGGGCAGGAGCTGGATGCCAGCCTGGCTTATCTGATACAGCGGTTGCCGGACTGGGCGGCAGGCCAGCAGCACCGTCTGGAAAATCAGGTCGGCCCGTGCCCGGCACCGGGAGCGGGCCGCAACACGGCCAGCGCAGAGCCCCAGAATATGTGGGATTAGCCATGACCGAGAGGAACCCGTTATGAGAGTCAATCTGTCCATTTATCGCGCCGTTCTGCTGGGGCTGGCGCTCACTGCCGGTGGCATCGCCCAGGCCGATCACTCCGAACTCAACCCCAACGTGACCGATGTGAGCCCGGGCGACACGGTGAAGGTATCGCGCATACCCGGCACCATTTATCTGCGTACCCAGAACGACCCGGACGATTTGATCTGGGATCGCCTGCCCGTGTATCGCACCGATCTGTATTCGGCGCCGCCGGTGCATGCGTCCGTGATCCTGCGTTTTGATCAGAACACCGCACTCGAGCCCAAGCATCTGTATTTTCAGGTCGCCCGCTCCGATGAGCGTTTCTATATAAGGCTACGCTGGAAAGACGCCACCGATGATAGTGCCACCACCGTCGACCGTTTTCGTGACGGCGTGGCGGTGCAATATGCCATCAATGGCCCCGACACCTCCTTCATGATGGGCTCGGGTCCCGACAATCCGGTCAACATCTGGTACTGGCAGTCGGACAAGGCGCTGGTCGACAATCTGGCCGCCGGCGGTTACGGCAGCACAACCCGGCTGCCCGAACAGAGTGTGGCCGGGGCCAGTTCCTATATCACCGATGCCATCGTTCAGGACAATCAGTGGCATGTGGTGATGTCTCGCCCGTTGAAGGTTGAAGGAGAGCATCAGGTCGATTTATCGCGCGACAGCATTCCGGTGGTATTTGCCCTCTGGGAAGGGAGCCAGGATCAGCGAGATGGCGACAAGCGGGTGTCTGCCAACTGGATAATGCTGGATAACAGCAACGGTTAATGTGTCTGCCCTCAACAAGGAGTTCACGATGTCAGTATCCCGATTTACCCCCGGTTCGGGCCAGGAGCCAGACCCGCTGGCGCTGAGGCCCGCCGACTGCAACCTAGGGCACGCCTGCCAGTTTTGCCCTCGCGAGCCGGAATGCGGCCTTGACAAACCGCACCATGAGAAGCGGCTGCTGGAAAAACGGCTGGCACAAATTGGCCAGATCATTCTGGTGATGGCCAACAAGGGCGGGGTCGGCAAAAGCACCGTCTCGGCCAACCTGGCCGCCGGACTTGCCGCACGCGGCTTTCGAGTTGGGGTGGCGGATGCGGATATTCACGGCCCCAATCAGAGTCGTTTTTTCAATCTGGTGGGGCAGCGCATACGCATCAACGAGCAGGGGCTGGAAACCAGGGCCTGCTTCGGCGACTGTCTGCCGCAGCCGGTGCGGGTGGGGTCACTGGCGTTCATGATGGAACGGGACGATACCCCCATCGTCTGGCGCGATGCCTACAAGCACGACTTCATGCATCATCTGATCGGCAGTTTTGACTGGGGCCCGCTCGATTTTCTGGTGATCGACATGCCGCCGGGCACCGGCAACGAGCTGATCACCCTGGCCGACTTGCTGGAGCAGCAGGCGGTGGCGGCGCTGATCACCACCACGCCGCAGGAAGTGGCGCTGATGGACAGCCTCAAGGCCATTCGTTACTGCCAGGATCGCGGGTTGCCGATAATCGGCGCGGTAGAGAACATGGCGGGAGTGACCTGCCCGCACTGCGGCGGTGAATTCCATCTGTTTCCGCGCACCCATCTGGCCGAGGCGTTGGCATCCCTTGAGGTGACCTCACTGGCCAGCATTCCGCTGTCGCCCCTGTTGGCGATGGCCTCTGATACCGGTCATCCGGTGATGCTGGATCAACCCGACAGCCCGGAAGCGCTGGCCTTTGCGCCGGTTATCGACGCCTGCATCGAGCATGCGCGGGCGGTCGGTATTACCGCCGCCACCGAAGAGCTGCAGTCGATGACGAACGTCGCCGGGGCCGAGCTGGCGGTGGCGCTGGAGGGGCTGCCCGAGCACGAACGCAAGGCGGCACAACAAGAGCTTGAGGCGCTGCTTGCCGGCGAGCGCCAGCGGTTACAATCATCATCCGGCCGGTCCTGAACCGGGCATGAGGAGAGCACCATGAATTCACCCGTCGATCCCACCCGCCGGCACTTTTTTCGCCAACTGGCGAGCCGTCTCGACCCGCAGTCACCCGCCGTCGCATCCTGGCGGCCGGTGCCTGAAATCAATGCCGGCGATGGCGACGTGCTCTGGTCCGGCTGGGCCGGCCGGGGAGAAGTGTTTGTGGTGGGGGATGAAGGCCGCATTCTGCACTTCGACAGTCATGCCGCACCGGAACAACAGGGCTGGCAAACGATGAAGGTAGAGGTGCCGCTGCCGCTGCATGGCATTTGGGGGGTATCTCCCGACCGCCTGCATGCGGTGGGCTGGATGGGCTGCGTGCTCGGTTATGACGGCCAGCACTGGCAACGGGTGCAGGGCGGCGTGGTCGATGAAGAGCAGGGGCGTTTCACCGCCTGTGAAGAGAACACGCCGCTGTTTGCCATCGACGGTAACGACGCTGGTGAAGCCTGGGCGGTGGGGGATGAAGGTCGCATTCTTCACTTCGACGGCCAAGGCTGGCAACCCGAGGCGTCCGGCAGTCGCATCAACCTGCGGGCGGTGGCCTGCACGCCCGCCGGCAACGTGTATGCGGCGGGCAACGAAGGCACCCTGCTGCGCCGGGATCAGCAGGGTCACTGGCACGAAATCGACTGCCCGTTTGGCACCGGCTTTCACGCCATGCTGGTGCTGAACGACGACGAACTGCTGCTGGCGGGGGGGCGCTACTTCGTGGACAAGGGCGGCTTTCGGGGCGAGCTGGTGCATTATTGCCAAGGCGAGTTTCATAACCTGGGTGCCGAGACCGAGATGCCCCGGCTGCGCGCCCTTCGGGCCTACAAACAGGGCGTGCTGATGGTGGGTGACCGGGGGCAGCTGTTCTATCTGCACGACAACCAGCTCAAACGGCTGGAATGCAATACCCGGCACGATCTGATGGACATCATTACCCTGCCATCCGGCGAAGCGCTGGTGGTGGGCGACTTTGGCACCATCATGACCGCCGCGCCCGAATTCGAGCAGGCGCTGGCTGTGCCCAAAGACCAACAGCCCAGCTCGCACTGGGAGCAGATGGCCAGCCCCACCCGTCGTCAGTTATGGGGGATATGGCAAGCCCATGACGGCACCTGCTATGCCTGTGGCGACGCCGGCACCGTGCTGCGCCTGCATAACGGCGAGTGGCAAGCCATGCCGTCGCCCGACGAGCTGGCGGTGCATTGTATGTGGAGCTGTGCCGATGCAGGCCTGTTTGCCGCCGGTCAGGAAGGGCGCATCTATCGCTTTAACGGCGAGCAGTGGCAGCTGCATTTCGATCTGCATCTGCATGTGACCATACTGGCGATGTGGGGCACCGGGCCTAACTCCATTTATGCGGTGGGGGATGAAGGGCTGATCCTGCACTTTGACGGCCTGAGCTGGAAACGGTTGCCCGCCGGCACACACTCCGCGCTGTATGACATCTGGGGCCTGGACGACCGGCACTTGCTGGCGGTGGGGGATTTTGGCCTGGCGCTGCGTTACAACGGCCAGGACTGGAAGGAATTCAACACCGGCACCGAACAGTTTATTTACGGTGTCTGGGGCTCGGCGCTGGACAACATTTATGCGGTGGGTCTGTCGGGCACCGTGGCCCATTTCAACGGTACCCGCTGGCAACTGATGCCAACCCGGCAGCAGCACGATTTGCTGGCCATCTCGGGCAACGACAGCGGTGAGGTGTTTGCGGTGGGCACTCGGGGCACAGTGCTGCGGCTGGATCACAATCACTGGCAGCGGGAGATTACCCCCACCGCCATGGGCCTGCGGGCGCTGTGCGTCACCCGCGAAGGCACCGTTTACGCGGTGGGCGATCAGGGCTGTATTCTGCGGCGCAGCCTGGTGCCCGAGTAAAACAGTTATCGACCGGCATGCAGTCAAACGAAAAGCGGGCCATCGAGGCCCGTTTTTGTTAATTTAAAGATCTTATGCACCTCAGAACATAGAAGCTTTTTAGCCGTTTATGAACCGGTCAAACCGGTTTTCAGATAGGTCGGATCTTCAACTTTTTTGTTATTTAATCGCAAGGTACACTAAATAGAGAATAGTACTTTAATGAAACCAGCTTAGGGATAGAATACATTACTGAACAACTAACAAATTTAGGTAGTGGAGTCCCAATTTTGTATTTTCTGTATGAGGGCTGGTCACTGGGTGACCACAATAATCCGTAATCATAAGAGCTATTTCTGAATGCAAATACCGCATTTTCAGTACTTGTAGGAGGAATAACTTCAGCAAGAATAAATAGGTTGTATGGAACATCTTGTCCAATGCTATTTACAGCCGGATAAGAAGCGTAAAATATTTCTTCGAATGTCTTAAAATTACTTTTTTACCTTAACTCTTCGATTTTTTCTCTAGATATATTTCGTTGTGCTTTATTAACACAGTCATCGTCATTATATAAAGAAAAGTTACATGTCGATATGTAGTAAACATCATCAGGCACGGTCTCTTTTGCAGAGGCGTTATAATTTTTGCTACTAGCACTCTGGCACCCAGCAAGGAGAAAAAAGATTAGAAAATACCTTTTCATGACATAACTCCAAATAAACCTAAGCTCATAATACTTTAGCAGTAATAGTGGTCATTAACATCACGACCAATCTAGCGAATACCCTCATAATTCCTTTTTGATAAGAAGAATGGAGATGGATAAATTAAATGTAAAGGCGTGGGTTAAAGATCAGAGGTGTAGAGGCGAGCAGAGATAAAAAAGTGAGAGGTAAAGTCTTCAATACAAAAACGGGCCGAATGGCCCGTTTTTGGTTGTTGCGGTGTGTTATTTCGCCGGCGCCGGTTCGGCAACCAGTTCGGCTTCTTGCTGTTGCCACTGGGCAACTTCTTCAACCGAGGCCTTGGGCGAAAACCAGCCCAAATGGGCGTAGGCCATGCCGATCAGCGGCGACAACCAGCAGGCGAAGGCCAGCGGAATATACAGCAGGTTCTCGGTCTGCCCCTCGGCAATACCCAGGCCCAGGGCAGTAATGACCACGGCGCCACCGGCGTTCCAGGGAATGAGTGGCGAGATCAGGGTGCCACCTTCTTCTACTGCTCGTGACAGGTTCAATGCCGAATAGCCCTTGGCCCGGTAGGCGGGAGCAAACATGCGGCCGGGCAGGGCGATAGAGAGGTAGGGGTCGCCGCCAATCACGTTGGTCATGGCTGAGGTGGCAATGGCAGAAGACTGAATGGCGCCAAAGCTTTTGGTACGGGTCAGAATTTTTTCCATGATCACTGCCAAACAGCCGGTGCGTTCCAGCACGCCGCCAAAGGCCAGGGCCACTAGCATCAGGGTGATTACCCAAGTCATGCTTTGTATGCCACCGCGGTTGAGCAGGGCATCGATTTCGCGCACGCCGGTATCAATCTGATAACCGCTGAACATGAAGTTGAACGCCTGCTGCAGGCCCACGTCCTGAGTCAGCATGGCGGTTGCCAAACCCAGCATGGCACCGGCAAACAGGGTGGGCAGGGCGGGCATTTTTTTCAGCGCCAGCAATACAGTCACGGCCAGCGGCAGCAACAGCGGCCACGACAGATTAAAGTGCTGGTCCAAGCCATTGATGATGGACTCGATGCGCCCGAAATCGACCTGCTTTTCGCCAATCAGGCTGAAGCCGGCAAACAGATAGATAACCAGCGCAATCAGCATGGCCGGTATGGTGGTGGGTAGCATGTTGCGGATATGGTCGAACAGATTAACGCCGGTTACTGCCGGGGCCAGGTTGGTGGTGTCCGATAACGGCGACATTTTGTCACCGAAGAAGGCGCCCGACACCACGGCGCCGGCGGTCCAGTACATGGGAATGTCAAAACCGCTGCCGATGCCCATCAGTGCCAGGCCCACTGTGCCGGTGGTGCCCCAGGAGGTACCGAGTGATACCGATACCACGGCGCAAATCAGCACGCTGGCAGCTAGAAACAGTTCAGGCGAGATCAGGCTTAGACCCAGCTTGATCAAATAGGGCACGGTGCCGCTGGCAATCCAGATGCCGACAATCATGCCGACGATAATCAGAATGCCCACCGATTGCAGCCCTAGGCGCACCACATGCATGATGCCGTCTTCCATTTCGGGCCAGCGATAGCCGCGCAGCCAGCCGATAAGGGCGGTAATGGCCACGCCAATGGCGAGCGGAATATGGGGAGTGAAATTGCCGAAGTAAAACAGCTGCACGCCCAGCACCACAAAGGTAAGTGCGATGGGCAGGCAGGCCAGCCAGAAGCCGGGTTTGCGCGGGTTGGGTGTTGCCATGGTTCTCTCCTTGAGCCTGTTGGGCAGGCCGGTGTGAGTAACCGGCCTGCGGCAAATATCCCTATCAGGGATAGGGTCAGACTAAAGTAGCTATGTGTGGCAGTTATGATATATATGTAAAAAATTGTAACAAATTTGTGTCAGTTGTTACCATCGAGGCGGCTGGTGAGCGCAGAAAGGCCTTGCTGCGTTTCTATTACCGCCTGGGTCAGCTCGCCGGCCAGACTGTGGGTCATCAGGTTCTGGGTCTCGGCAGTGTGCTCCAGCCGGGTCAGTACCTCGGCCAGCCGGGTCTGAGCCAGCAGGCGGGCGGTGCCGCCCAGCCGGTGTGCCAGTTGGCCCAGTTCCAGATGATCTTCTTCTGCCAGCGCCTGCTCTATGGCCGCCTGCTGGGCGGGCAGCTCGTCGGCAAAGTTGCTCAGCATGGCCTGCAAGCGGGGGCGGCCCAGCACCCGCAGGTGTTCTTGCAGCAGGGGTTGCTCCAGCTCCGGTTGTATACGAATGCCCAATGCCTGACTGAATGCCTGGGTCAGCCTTGGCCATTGTACCGGCTTGGCCACCACGGCTTTGAGCCCGGCGGCCAGATAACGGCGAATATCGTCCGGGCCCACGCTGGCGGTGAGGGCGATGACCGGGGTATCCCGGTTCAGCCCCCGGGTTTGATGGCGAATGCAGCGGCTGGCTTCCAGTCCGTCCATGCCCGGCAGGTGCATGTCCATCAGAATAAGATCAAAGGCCTGATGCCGGGCCAGCTCGACTGCCTGCTCGCCACTTTCTGCCTGGTTCACCAGGTGACCGTGCTGCTCCAGCATGGCCGCAAGAATGGCTCGATTGATGGTAACGTCTTCCACCAGCAGCAGGCTGAGGCTGGGCAGGGCGGCCAACTCGGTCTGTTGCTCGGTGGCCGGGGTGTTGGCGGCGGTTAGTGGCAGAATAAAGCTGAAGCAACTACCCAGGCCGGGGGTGCTTTGCAGGCTCATGCTGCCGCCCATGGCCTCGATCAGCCGTTTGGAAATGGCCAGCCCCAGTCCGGTGCCGCCATAACGCCGGCCTATGCTTTCGTCGGCTTGGGTAAAGCGCTGAAAAATGCGATCCTGCTGCTCGAGGGCAATGCCGATGCCGTTGTCTTCTACGCTGAACTGCCAGCCGCCGTTCATCGCCCGGGCGGTGAGGCTGACCCGGCCGCCCTCGTCGGTGAACTTGGTGGCGTTGGACAGCAGGTTGATCAGCACCTGGCGCAGCCGGCCGGCGTGGCCCGAGAGCCACAATTCGGCGTTGGGAGCGGCCAGCTGCAGCTGAATCTGCTTGGCCTCGGCGTAGCCCTGCATCATGGCAACCGTGCTTTCCAGCAGCTCATTCAGTGCGAAGGGGGCCGGATCTTCGGGCAGCGGGCCCTGCTCCAGTGCCGCATAATCGAGCACGTCGTTCAGCAACATCAACAGGTGCTCGGACGAGTGCTGCAATATGTCGAGCATTCCTTGTTCGGGGCTGTCTTTCAGCGCGGGCCTGAGCAGGGCGAGGGTGCCCATGATGCCGTTCATCGGGGTGCGCAGTTCGTGGGTCATGTTGGCGATAAAACGACTTTTGGCGCTGTCGGCGGCCTCGGCCGCTTCCTTGGCCTGGCGCAGGTGCTGGGTGCGTCTGTCTACCAGGGCTTCAAGCCGGTCTTTGTCGTGCTGCAATTCGTTCTGGCGGCGCTCCACCGCCCGGCGCATGGTGTTGATGGCGCCCACCAGGGTGTCCAGCTCGTCGGGCAACTGGCCGGATGAGCGTGCCAGCGCCAGTGGCGGGCTGTTGGGTTGGCCTTCGCCAATCTGCGCCACATGCCGGGCCATGCGCTCCAGGTGGCGGGTGACCCGGCGCTGGAATACCAGCATCAGGCAGAGGGCAATGACCAGTATGGTCAGGGTCTGGCTCAGCAAAATGGTCTGCGCGTGGTCAATCAGCTGCCGGCGAATGCTGTGCTTGCTGAAGGCAATGTCCAGCCGGCCAACCTGCTGCGGGCCCAATGCCGGGCTGGGATAAATCAAGTCGAAGCCGTATTCAAGCACGCTCTCATTGCTGTTGTTGCCGGCCAGTACTAGGGTGTCGTCCAGGGCGTCTCCGGTCACCGACAGCCGAGCCAGGTGCGGCATGTCGAGCATGCTTTCCAGCTGTAACCGGGCTTGCGGCAGGTTCAGATCCCACAGGCTCTGGGTCAGGCTGTCGAGGTAGCTCTGTTCGATAAGGGTAAGGCGGTCGTCCAGATCGTGGCGTATCTGACGATGGTCGAGCCAGAGCTGAAAGGCGGTAGACAGCAGTGACAGGCTCAGGCTGACGGCCAGCACCAGCAGAAACAGGCGAAAACTCAGCGGGTGCCGCCGCCGGTAGCGGGGCAACAGGGTAAACAGGGCATTCATTCAGAGGGTGTCCAGGTAACGGCGTTCAAAATAGGGAGTAATGCGTTCAATATAACGGTCGTCGGCAAGTGCTTGCAGTTGAGCCGACAATGCAGGCAGCAGCGGCTCCAGTACCGAGCCCTTGGGTAACGCCAGATGATAATACTCCAGCGTGAGCAGATCGGGCAGGGCAAACACCTGTCCGGCTAGACCGAATTTTTGTGCCTGCAGTTTGCCGGTAGCTAGCCCGATGGGCATGTAGTCGATGCGACCCAGCGCCAGTTTGTGAAAGTTCTGCTCACCGGTGGATACTCGCTCCACATGCGGGTGGCGGGCGGCGGCCTGGTCGAAATGGTCACCGAAGCTGTCGCCAAACAGCAACCCCAGGGTCTTGTCGGATAGGCTATAGGGTGACTGACTGCCATGGCCGAAATGGGTAAACAGCACCACCGGTTCGGCGACGATGGGGGTGTCGCTGAACACAAAGTTCTGTTCCCGCAGGCGGGTCTTGTAGGCGGCCAGAATCAGATCCACTTTGCCCTGACGTGCCGCCAGCTGGCAGCGTTCCCAGTTGCCGAACACCTGCATGTTAACCGAGTAGCCGTGTTCGGCCAGCAGCTTGCGGGCCAGATGGGGAGTAATGCCGATCAGCTCCCCATCCTGCACCCACGACAGCGGAGGAGACTCGGGATGACCGCAGGCGGTAAGAGTGCGGGCATTAACCGGCTCCTGTGCCTGCAACGGCAGTGACGGTAGCAGAGCCAGCAGTAGCGCCAGTATCAGCGGCATGGCACCGGCCTTGGAGTAAACACGTAACCGGCGCCATGCATAGTAAGGATGATGCCGGGACTGGCGGGATTATCTTTCAGCTTGCGCCGCAGCCGACCCACCAACACGTCGATGGTTCGGTCGTTGGGTGCCCACTCCCGGTTTTTTATCTGATCCAGCAGCTGATCCCGTGTCAGGGTCTGCCCGGAATGACGTAAAAAGGCACACAACAGCTGGTATTCGCCGTGGGTCAGTGGCGTTTGCTGATCCTGTTCATTGAGCAGCACTCGCCGATCCAAATCGATGCGCCAGTCGTCAAACCGATGAATATTGCTTGTCGGGTTGGTGTCGCTGTGGGATGCCGCTGACCGTACCCGACGGGCCAGGTTTTTGGCCCGGGCCAGCAGCTCGCGGGGGTTGAAGGGTTTGCACACGTAATCGTCGGCACCGCATTCGAGGCCGATGATGCGCTCTATGTCGTCCTGCCGGCCGGTCACCAGAATGATGCCCACCTCGGAGCCGGCGCGCAGCTCCCGGGTCAGGGTAAGGCCATCCTTACCCGGCAGCCTTATATCCAGCAGTACAAGGTCGATTTCCTTCTCGCTCAGTATCTGCTCGGCTTCTTCTGCGCTGCGGGCCGCCAGCACCTGGTGGTGCTCTACTTTGAAGTACTCCACCAGGCAATCCCGCGTGGTGTCGTCGTCTTCCACTATTAAGATGCGGATATCCATATCGTTTGTTCCATTGGTTCGGGTCATCGCAAACTGAATGTCCGTTGTCACGCTTCTAACACCACCACGTCGAGCTTGTCAATGTGGCGATGGTATGCCGCAACCTAGTGCGAATGATGCGGCCGAGAGAGGGGCGTTCGGTTATCTATGACGGCACAAATTATTGATAATGATAATGTTGTCACTTTGTTAGCAATAAGTGTGGGGTATGTTTATGGCCTCACCCGATAACAATTTGACGAGATTCATCCATGCCTTCAGCAATTCGTTTAGATGCCGCCGAGCGGCTGCAAGACCTGCAGGGTTACGGAGAGCAGCCACCTCATCCTCACTGGCCGGAAAAAGCACGTCTGGCGTTGTCGATTGTACTCAATATTGAAGAAGGTGCCGAGTCACATCTGCTTGACGGCGATGGGGCGGCAGAATATCTCAATTCAGACATGCGATGTGAACCCTGGCCCGACCGCCGCAATCTCAATCTTGAATCCCATTACGAATACGGCAGCCGGGTCGGCGTATGGCGGCTGCTGGACCTGTTTCGGGAGCGCAACATTCCCATCACGGTGTTTGCGGTGGCGCAGGCGCTGCAACGGGTGCCGAAGATAGCAACCCGTATCGTGGCAGACCGCCATGAAATTGCCGCCCACGGCTGGCGCTGGCTGGACTATCGCGATGTGTCGCCGCAGGTGGAAGCCGAGCACATGCAGCAAGCCATGACCACCCTTACCGAGCTGACCGGGCAGCGGCCCCAGGGCTGGTATACCGGGCGCGTAAGCCAGGCGACCCGAAAGCTGGTGATCAACGACGGCGGCTTTCTGTATGACTCCGATGCCTACAACGATGACTTGCCCTATTGGGTACAGCATGATCAGGGCCATCATCTGGTGGTGCCGTATTCCTTTGATACCAACGATATGCGCTTTGCGTCTTCGCCCGGTTTTGATACCGGCAATGACTGGCTGAATTATCTGACCGACACCTTCGACTACCTCTACCGGGAAGGCGCCCGTCAGCCGCGCATGATGTCGGTGGGGCTGCATTGTCGCCTCGCCGGCCGCCCCGGTCGCATGATGGCACTGGAGCGCTTTCTCGATCATGTGGCCAAACATCAGGAGGTATGGGTCACGCGGCGGGTCGATATTGCCCGGCACTGGCATGAACATCACAGCCCCGTGTCTGCAACGGTGTAAACGAGAACCCGGCCTTGCTGCTGTCACCACTGGGGCAGGGCCCTGTGTCCATGTCTTGTTTTGGTATGTCGATGTCTTAATCAGCAATGTTGCCAGAGTGTAACGGCGGTTTACTGTCGGCTACGTTGGCAGCAGCCAAAGCGGTGCCTGCCGAAGTCTGGTAACGGCCGGATCTGATACCGGCGTTAGACTCCCGTTCAGCCAAAAGGATGTTCATTATGTGCGCAATTCACGGAAACAGAGGCGTAGTTTATACCGGTCCGGGCAAGGTCGAGGTGCAATCCATCGCTTTTCCCGAGCTGTCCATCGGCAAGCGCGCCTGTCACCACGGGGTGCTCCTCAAGGTGGTGGCGACCAATATCTGCGGCAGTGATCAGCACATGGTGCGTGGACGAACCACAGCCCAGGCGGGCCTGGTACTGGGCCACGAAATCACCGGCCAGATCATCGAATGCGGCCGTGATGTCGAGTTTCTGAAGGTGGGCGACATTGTTTCCGTGCCGTTCAACATCGCCTGTGGCCGCTGCCGCAACTGCAAGGAAGGCAAAACCGGCATCTGTTTGAACGTGAACCCGGCGCGCCCCGGCGCCGCCTACGGTTATGTGGACATGGGCGGCTGGGTCGGCGGCCAGTCCGAGTATGTGATGGTGCCCTATGCGGACTTCAACCTGCTCAAGTTTCCGGATCCCAACCAGGCGATGGAAAAAATCCGCGATCTGACCCTGCTGTCCGACATCTTTCCCACCGGTTTCCACGGCTGTGTCACCGCCGGCGTCGGCCCCGGCTCTACCGTCTATATTGCCGGTGCCGGCCCGGTCGGTCTGGCCGCCGCCGCCTCGGCCCAGTTGCTGGGTGCCGCCTGCGTTATCGTCGGCGACATGATTCCGGATCGTCTGGCCCAGGCGCGCAGCTTCGGTTGCGAAACCATCGATCTGCGCGAAGAAGGGTCGATGGAAGACAAGATTGAACAGATTCTGGGCGAGCGCGAAGTGGATGCCTTCGTCGACTGTGTCGGCTTCGAAGCCCATGGTTGCGGCTGTGATCATGGCAAGGAGCAGCCGGCGACCGTGCTCAACTCGGCGATGGCCCTGACCCGCGCCGGCGGCCAGATCGGTATTCCCGGCCTGTATGTGACCGAAGACCCGGGCGCAGTCGACGAAGCCGCCAGACAGGGGGCCCTGAGCATGCGTTTCGGTCTGGGCTGGGCCAAGTCTCACTCTTTCCATACCGGCCAGTGT
This sequence comes from Gammaproteobacteria bacterium, assembly GCA_018222825.1. Lineage (GTDB taxonomy): Bacteria > Pseudomonadota > Gammaproteobacteria > Enterobacterales > Aeromonadaceae > Oceanimonas. The sequence continues at coordinate 24,103 of JAAEZO010000002.1, read as the reverse complement.
CCGGTGATGAAATACCACAGACCCCTGATGCAGGCGATCCTGTTCGGTAAGGTGAATATCGCCGACGCGGTCAACGTGCAGGTGATAAGCCTGGATAAGGCGGCACAGGGCTATGCCGAATTCGACGGTGGGGTAGCGAAGAAATTTGTGATCGACCCCCATGGTATGGTGCCGGCGTAAAGGATAGGTTGGATAACCCGATGCCCTCTGTCGATGGAGGGCATCTTGCGCGGTGAAATACGTCTGGCCAGGATCGGCCGGTCGAACAGAACAATTCACGGCGGCGTATTTCCCTATGCCGCCATGACCGTTTTCATAAAGGTTGATGCTATGGATGATACTCAAGCGGGCGTGCTCAATACTATCGAAGAGCTGGTGGCGTCGATGAAACACAAACCCGGCGCGTTGTTACCTATTCTGCATGGTATTCAGGATCATTTCGGGTACATTCCCGACCCCGCCATCGAGATCATTGCCTCTCATTTACGTTACACCGCCGCCGACGTGCACGGTGTGATCAGTTTTTATCATTATTTCCGCAGCGAGCGACCGGGTCGGCATGTGATCGAAATTTGCCGCGCCGAAGCCTGCCAGGCGCAGGGCGGGCGGGAGTTTGAACGCCATGTGCGGGAAAAGCTGAACATCGGTCTCGACCAGACCACCCCGAATCAGGACATCAGCCTGAAGGCGGTGTATTGCCTGGGCAACTGCGCCACCGGCCCTTCCATTCGTGTCGGGGATCAGATCAAGGGACGGATGAGCCCGGCCAAATTCGATCGGCTGGTGGATGAGCTGACCACCTTCAAACTGGAGCTGAAATAATGACCCTGCGCGTCTATGTTCCTCATGAAACTACCGCCCTGTCGCTGGGAGCGGAGGATGTGGCCACCCTTATTCGGCGTGAAGCCAAGCGGCGCGGCATGGATATCGAGCTTGTTCGCAACGGCTCGCGGGGCCTGTTCTGGCTGGAGCCGCTGATTGAAGTGGACACCGCCGAAGGCCGTTATGGCATCGGCCCGGTCGAACTGGACGATGTGGCTTCGCTGTTCGACGCCGGCTTCGAGTGCGGTGCGGTTGAGCATCCACTGGCCCTGGGCCTTACCGAAGACATTCCCTATCTCAAGCAGCAGCAGCGGGTCACCTTTGCCCGCATCGGTATCACGGATCCGCTGTCGCTGGACGATTACCGGGCGCTGGACGGTTTCAAGGGCCTGACCCGGGCAGTCAGCCGTTCCAGCCAGCAGCTGGTGGACGAGGTCAAGGTCTCCGGCCTGCGCGGCCGGGGTGGGGCGGCCTTTCCTACCGGCATCAAGTGGCAAACGGTGCTGGATACGCTGGCCGAGCAGAAGTATATCGTCTGCAATGCCGATGAAGGGGACTCGGGCACCTTTGCCGACCGCATGGTGATGGAGTGCGATCCCTACATGCTGATCGAGGGCATGATCATCAGCGGCCTGGCGGTGGGCGCCACCCAGGGTTACATCTACCTGCGCGAAGAATATCCGCTGGCCCACAAGGTATTGAACGAGGCCATTGATCGCGCCACTGCCGCCGGTTATCTGGGCGCCAATGCCGCCGGCAGCGGCCGTACCTTCGAGCTGGAAGTGCGACTCGGTGCCGGTGCCTATATCTGCGGTGAAGAAACCTCGTTGCTGGAAAGCCTGGAAGGCAAGCGCGGCATGGTGCGCGCCAAGCCGCCGCTGCCGGCCATCGTCGGCCTGTTCGGCCAGCCGACCGTGGTCAACAACGTGCTTACCTTTGCGGCCATTCCCGCCATTCTTGCCGAGGGGGGCGCACATTACGCCGATTATGGCTTTGAGCGTTCAAAAGGCACGCTGCCATTCCAGCTGGCCGGTAACCTCAGGCAGGGGGGGCTGGTGGAGCTGGCCTTCGGCCGAAGCCTGCGGGAACTGATCCACGAATTCGGTGGTGGTACTCACAGCGGACGCCCGGTGCGCGCCGTGCAGGTGGGCGGGCCGCTGGGGGCCTATCTCTCGCCGGAGCAGTTCGATGTGCTGCTCGACTACGAGTCTTTCGGCCACATCGGCGCCGTGCTGGGTCACGGCGGCGTGGTGGTGTTCGACGAGTCGGTCAACATGGCCCAGCAGGCCCGCTTTTCGATGGAATTCTGCGTCGAAGAGTCCTGCGGCAAGTGCACGCCGTGCCGAATCGGCTCGGTGCGCGGGGTGGAAGTGATCGACAGAATCATCGCGGGCGACGACAGAGCCGCCAACATCGAACTGCTGGAAGATCTGTGCGACACCATGATTCAGGGCTCGCTGTGCGCCATGGGCGGCATGACGCCGTTCCCGGTGAAGAGCGCACTCCAGTATTTTCCCGAAGATTTCAACGACTCGAAGGGGACGTGAAAGATGGTTGAACATTTTTATCCCGAGAAGGATTACGGGACGCCGGCCCGGCTGTCGGAAAACCTGATCACCCTGACCATCGATGGCGTCGAGGTGACCGTACCCGAAGGCACCTCTGTGATGCACGCGGCGGCCCGGGTCGACATCAATATTCCCAAACTGTGTGCCACCGACAGCATGGAAGCCTTCGGCTCCTGCCGTTTGTGCACGGTAGAAATCGAAGGGCGGCGTGGCTATCCCGCTTCCTGCACCACGCCGGTAGAGCCGGGCATGGTGGTACGCAGCCAGACCCGGGCGCTGGCCAAACTGCGCCGCAACGTGATGGAGCTGTATATCTCCGATCACCCGCTCGACTGCCTGACCTGTCCGGCCAACGGCGACTGCGAGCTGCAGGACATGGCGGGCGCGGTGGGCCTGCGCGAAGTGCGCTACGGCTTTGACGGCGAAAACCATCTGGCGGCGGTCAAGGACGAATCCAACCCCTATTTCAGCTTCGATCCCAGCAAGTGCATCGTCTGCTCCCGCTGTGTGCGGGCCTGTGGCGAGGTGCAGGGCACCTTTGCGCTGACCATTGCAGGTCGGGGCTTCGACTCCAAGGTGTCGACCGGCAAGGACACCAATTTTGTCGACTCGGCCTGCGTGTCTTGCGGTGCCTGTGTGCAGGCCTGTCCGACTTCGACGCTGATGGAAAAATCGGTAATCGATCAGGGCCAGCCCGAGCACAGCGTGGTGACCACCTGTGCCTATTGCGGCGTCGGTTGCGCCTTCAAGGCGGAAATGAAAGGCGATCAGTTGATCCGCATGACGCCCTGGAAGAACGGCAGTGCCAATCATGGTCACTCCTGCGTCAAGGGACGTTTCGCCTTCGGCTACGCCACCCACAAGGACCGGCTGACCACGCCGATGATTCGGGAGTCGATTGACGATGACTGGAACGAGGTCAGCTGGGAGGAGGCCATCGATTTTGCCGCCCGCCGGTTGCGCGAAGTGCAGCAACAATATGGCCAGAAAAGCGTGGGCGGCATTACCTCGTCCCGCTGTACCAACGAAGAAACCTACCTGGTGCAGAAACTGGTGCGGGCGGCACTGGGCAACAACAACACCGATACCTGTGCCCGGGTCTGCCACAGCCCCACCGGCTATGGCCTGAAGATGACCCTGGGCGAGTCGGCGGGCACCCAGGATTTCGATTCGGTGATGCAGGCCGACTGCATTCTGGTGATTGGCGCCAACCCGACCGATGCCCACCCGGTGTTCGGCTCCATGATGCGCAAGCGTCTGCGCGAGGGGGCCAGCATGATTGTGGCCGATCCGCGCCAAATCGATCTGCTGGCAACGCCCCATGCGGGCGAGGGCATCCATCTGCCGATACGCCCCGGTACCAACGTGGCCTTAATCAATGCGCTGGCGCATGTGGTGGTGACCGAAGGGCTGGAAGATCAGGCCTTTATTGCCGAGCGCTGCGATCCGGAAGATTACCGCGCCTGGCGGGCCTTTGTGGCCGAACAGCGTCATGCTCCCGAGCAAATGGCGGCAGTGCTCGGCGTACCGGCCGACACCCTTCGCCGGGCTGCCCGTCAGTATGCCAGCGCCGCTAATGGCGCCATCTATTACGGCCTGGGCGTCACCGAGCACAGCCAGGGCTCGACCATGGTGATGGGCATTGCCAACCTGGCGATGGCCACCGGTAACATCGGCCGGCCCGGGGTCGGGGTCAACCCGCTGCGCGGCCAGAACAACGTGCAGGGTTCCTGCGACATGGGGTCTTTCCCTCATGAGCTGCCGGGCTATCAGCCGGTCAATAATGAACAGGTGCGCAGCCGGTTCGAAGCGGCCTGGGGCGTCAGCCTCGACGGCGAGCCGGGCTTGCGTATTCCCCACATGTTCGATGCGGCCATCGCCGGCCAGTTCAAGGCCATGTATGTGCAGGGCGAAGACATCGCTCAGTCGGACCCCAATACCCAGCATGTGGAAGCGGCGCTGCGCGCGCTGGACCTGCTGATCGTGCAGGATATTTTCCTCAACGAGACCGCCAAGTTTGCCCATGTGATCCTGCCCGGCTCCACCTTCCTGGAGAAGAACGGCACCTTCACCAACGCCGAGCGCCGCATCAACCGGGTGCGCAAGGTGATGCCGCCGCTGGCGGGCAAGGAAGACTGGGAAGTCACCATGGCATTGTCCAACGCGCTCGGCTATTCGATGCATTATGAGCATCCTTCCGAGATCATGGATGAAATTGCCGCGGTGACGCCGTCGTTTGCCAGGGTCAGTTATGCGCTGCTGGAAGAACTGGGCAGCATTCAGTGGCCGTGTAACGACGAGTATCCGCAGGGCATGCCCATCATGCACGGCGACAGCTTCCCCATCGGTCTGGGGCGTATGGTGGTAACCGAGTTCATTCCCACCACCGAGAGGGTGTCGGAACGCTATCCGTTGCTGCTGACTACCGGGCGTATTCTCAGCCAGTACAACGTGGGTGCCCAGACCCGGCGCACCGACAACAACGTCTGGCACAGCGAGGACGTGCTGGAAATCCATCCCCATGACGCCCAGCTGCGCAACATTGCGGAAGGCCAGCCGGTTGCCATTGCCAGCCGTACCGGTGCTACGGTGCTGAAGGCCAGGCTGAGCAAGCGCATGCAGCCGGGGGTGGTGTATACCACCTTCCACTTTCCGCACAGTGGTGCCAACGTCATCACCACCGACAATTCCGACTGGGCGACCAACTGTCCGGAATACAAGGTAACGGCGGTGCAGGTGTCGGGTACGGATGAGCATGCTTTGTCTGACTGGCAGAGGAAGTTTCATGATTTCACCCGTGAACAGCTGGAGCATGCCGGGCAGGATTCCGACTGAGGAGAGGTCATGGCTCAGCAAGGCAAACACGAGCCCGTCGGGCCGGGCCTGAAGCAGATGCGGGTAAGCCGGCTGAGCGGAAGTACCGGCCAGGACTGGGTAGTGGAAGAGGTACCGGTGGCATTGGTGTACAACGGCATTGCCCATGCGGTGATGATGGCCAGTCCGCTGGATATGGAGGATTTTGCCCTGGGTTTCAGCCTGACCGAGGGCATCATCAGCCGGCCGGAACAGTTGTACGGCGTTGAGGTGCTGTCGGATCCGGACGGTATTCGGGTCGAGATGGAGCTGGCCGCCGAAAGCTTCTTCCAGCTTAAAACGCGGCGCCGGGCGCTGACCGGGCGGACCGGCTGCGGCATTTGCGGTACCGAGTCGCTGGCCGGGGCGCTGTTACCGAGTCCCGAAGTGGCAGCGGGGCCGGTGCCCGACCCCCGGGTGCTCGGTCGCGCTTTCGCACAATTGGCACAGAGTCAGGCGTTGCACGCCCTGACGGGAGCAACCCATGCGGCGGCCGCCTTCGATAGCGGCTGCCGTTTACTGGCGGCCCGTGAAGACGTGGGCCGGCATAATGCGCTGGACAAGCTGGTTGGCGCCCTGGCCCGGGCGCCGGAGCCTCCGGCGTTCGTCATCGTGACCAGCCGGGCCAGTTACGAAATGGTGCACAAGTGCGCCGTGCTCGGTGCCGCCACCCTGGTGGCGGTGTCGGCTCCCACTTCGCTGGCCATCAGCCGGGCTCGCGCCGCCGGTCTCAACCTGGTGGGATTTGCCCGTAACGGAGACGGCGTCGTCTATACCGGAACCTAGCCGGCCCGGCCATGTTTCCGCGCTCGACCCGCAGACAGGAACCCTTTACATTATCCTCCTCGCACGTCGACATTGCCCGGCGTGCGCACCGGCTACAGCATAGCGCCGCCGCAGCTCGTGGCGGTGCTCCCGACTTGTCGACCCCTATGTCTTTTCGTCTGGCCGCCGGCCTGTTTCATGGTGCAATGTTTCTGAGGGTGGCCGTTGCGTGCGATGGTGATGCCCGCTTGGTATCGTTCTGGAGGCTTGCATGACAGCGTCACCCAACAAGTTACTGGCCCGGGTTTCCGTCGCCCATCTGATCAGCCATCTGCACATCATGACGGTTCCCGCCATGCTGCCATTGCTGCCCGACACCATGCAGGTCAGTTTTTTCGAACTGGGGCTGGCTATCGGCATATTCAGCATCGTATCGGCGCTGGTACAGGTGCCACTGGGTTTTCTGGTCGACCGGCTGGGGGCCCGGCGAATGCTGATGGCGGCGCTGACGCTGGGCTCTGCCAGTTTCGGACTGGTCGCGCTGCTGCCCACCTATTCCTGGCTGCTGCTTGCCATGGGGCTGGCGGGGCTGGCCAACGGCGTTTATCACCCCGCCGACTATTCGCTGCTGTCGCGCGGCATGCCGTCCGGCAGGATGGGGCGGGCCTTTTCGGTGCATACCTTTGCGGGATTTTTCGGGGGCGCACTGGCGCCTCCCCTGATGGTGGGGATCGCACTGGCCTTCGATCCGCGCTGGTCCTTTGCCATTGCCGCCCTGGCCGGGCTGCTGGCCTTGGGGTTCGTCGCCACCGGCACCGCCCTGCCGGCCCCCGACAAGGCGGTGAGTAGCGATGACCGGGCGCCGGCCGGGGCGGTGACCCGCCCAACCTTTACTCCGGTAACCACGCTGGTGGTGCTGACGCTGCTGTTCACCCTGCTCAGTCTGAGCACCGGAGCCATAGAACGGTTTTCCGTCTCGGCGCTGGTGCAGGGCTTCGATGTGGCGCTGCCGGCGGCGAACCTGGCCTTGACCTGCTTCCTGTTTGCCAGTGCCTTCGGTGTGCTGGCGGGCGGCGTGCTTGCCGACAGAACGGAGCGGCACGGCGATGTGGCGGCGCTGGCATTTGGCCTGGCGGCCGTGCTCGTCATGCTGGTGATCATGGTGGCGTTGCCGCCGCTGCTGCTGGCCATGGTACTGGGCCTGACCGGCTTTCTGACCGGCATGGTGGCCCCCTCGCGTGACATGCTGGTGCGGGCGGCCTCGCCGGTGGGTGCCGAAGGGCGCACCTTCGGCATCGTGTCTACCGGTTTCAACGTAGGTGGTGTCATCGGCCCTGTGCTGTTCGGTTTTCTGCTCGATCGGGGCCTGGCCAGCGGCGTGCTGTGGTCGTCCGTCGGGTTTATGGTGTTCACGACCCTCATGGTGCTGTATCAGGAACGGCGGCAGCGGATGCGGGTCGGCATCGCTGTCGGCTAAACCAAAAAAGCCCGAGCCGGGTTGCCGGCTCGGGCAAAACGAGAGGATCTGTCGTCTATCCCCTCGACCTAGAACGCCACTTCCACATTGCCCTGGGGCACACTGCAACAGCTCAGCACATAACCGTCGGCAATATCCTCGTCGGTGATACCGCCGTTGTGCTCCATGGTGACGTCGCCTTTCAACACCTGCACCTTGCAGGTGCCGCAGATGCCCATGCCGCAGGCCTTGGGAATGTGCAGCCCCACCTGGGCGGCGGCGCTGTGCAGGGTTTCGCCCGGCAGTATTTCCACCTGCAGATCACTGCCCTGAAACGACACCGTCAGCCGGTCTTCGGTACGCTCCAGCTCCTCGGCCAGCTCGACCGCATCGCGCGCCTGCTCTTCAACGTCTTCGGCCACATCCGTCGGCGTCGCGCCGAAGCTTTCCTCGTGGTAATGGTCCATCGGAAAGCCGCTGTTTTCGAGCAGGGTGCGTACCGCCCGCATGTAGGGATTGGGACCACAGCAGAAGATTTCCCGCTCCATGAAGTCCGGGGCGATCAGTGCCAGCATGGAACCGTTCAGGTAGCCCTTGAAGCCACTCCAGGTTTCGCCGATGTCGGTGCGCTCGCAGATCAGGCTGAGGTGGATGTTATTCAGCCGCGAGTCCATGTGCTGCAACTCCCGGTAGAACACCAGATCCTTGGGGGTACGGGCACTGTGCACGAAGTGGATGTCCACGTCGGCATTGGTGTCGAACCACCAGCGCGCCATCGACATCACCGGGGTAATGCCGACGCCGCCGGACAGCAGCAGCACTTTCTCATTGGGGAAGTCGATACAGTTGAAGTTGCCGACCGGGCCATGGACCGCCAGCGCATCCCCTTCATTGAGGTTGTCGTGCAGCCAGTTGGAGACTTCGCCGCCGGGCACCCGCTTGACGGTAATGGAGAAGCTGTAGGGCACGGAAGGAGAGGAAGCGATGGTGTAGCTGCGCATCACCGTCTGACCTGCTATTTCCAGCTCAAGAGTAACGAACTGCCCGGGCTTGAAGAAGAACAGCAGGGGGCTTTCTGCGGTAAAGCAGAAGGTCCTGACATCCCAGGTTTCCTGTATGACCCGGACGCACCGTACCGGATGACGCCCGTTGCTCCATGTCTGGGTATTGATGGGTGAGATAAAGTCCTGATTCATCGCTGTGCTCCGTCTGGGATCCTGCTGCTCGATACCGGCATTCTTGAGCACTTTCAGAATTGGCAGTTGCCCAGAAACGACACGCAGTTATCCGCCAGCCCCGTTTTTTGCGCATGCGCCGCTAGTGGGCGGCTGTCGCGGGGGCGGGCAGGTCGGAAATCAACGATAGACGGGTCGTTTTCAGATAATCATTTGTGACCAACCTTGACGAGAATGGCGCTTGCGGTGGGGTTCCTCCCCGGGTGTTCGGGACACACCGTTCAACTTCAACAGCAAAGGAAGCAGCAGACATGGAGCAGACCAATACCGCAGTGATCGCTACCGTACACGGGTTGACCGACGCGGTGCAGAGGTTGCAGCATCGCCGTCCCGGCTATTCTCTACCGCAGGCGTTTTATAACAGCCCCGAGATTTTTGCCGCCGACATGGAGCAGATCTTCTGCAAGGAATGGCTGTTTGTCGGCCTGACTTGCGAGCTTCCGGCCGTGGGTAATTTCATGACTCTGGAGGTGGGCAGCAATCCCATTACCCTGGTGCGCAACAAGCAGGGTATTCAGGCTTTTCACAATGTCTGTCGCCACCGGGGATCACGTCTCTGTACCTCGAAAAAAGGCAAGGTGGCCAAGCTGGTCTGTCCCTACCATCAGTGGACCTACGAGCTGGACGGCAAGCTGCTTTATGCCGGTAACGACATGGGCGACAGCTTCGACAAGGCCGACTTTCCGCTGAAGCAGGTACATACCAAAACCGCCGGCGGTTACATCTTCATCAGCCTGGCCGACAACCCGCCGGTCATCGATGACTTTCTGGCGGAGCTGGAGCGTTATCTGGAGCCCTACGACCTGGACAACGCCAAGGTGGCGGTGCAGTCGGAAATCGTCGAAGACGCCAACTGGAAACTGGTGATTGAAAACAATCGGGAATGCTATCACTGCAACGGTTCTCATCCCGAGTTGCTCAACACCCTGCTGGAATTCGACGACACCACGGATCCCCGTGCCACCGACGCCTTCAAGGCCCATGTGGCGCGCATGGGCGAGCAGTGGGATGCGGAGAACATTCCCCATCATCATGTGTCATTCGGCTTGCGCAACCGCATGGTGCGCATGCCGCTGGCCGAGGGCAAGGTGGCCATGACCATCGACGGCAGCCACGCCTGCGAGAAAACCCTGGGCCGGGTCAAGAACCGGGAACTGGGCTCGCTGCGCATCCTGCATCTGCCCAATTCCTGGAACCACGGCCAGAGTGATCACCTGGTCACCTTTCAGGTGGTGCCAATCGGCCCGCAGAAGACCAAGGTCATTACCAAATGGGTGGTGCATAAAGACGCGGTGGAAGGCGTCGATTACGATGTGGAAAAACTGCGTCGAGTATGGGATGCCACCAACGCCCAGGACCGAACCCTGGCGGAAGAAAATCAGCGGGGCATCAACTCCGTGGCCTATGAGCCGGGGCCCTATTCACCGACCTACGAGTTTGGCGTGGTGAACTTTATCGACTGGTATGCGGATGCCTTTATCGCTCACGCCACTGGTCAGACTCTGGCCGTTAAAATTCCCGAGTAAGGGGAACTCAAAGAGGGGAGCCATCGGCTCCCCTTCGTCATTCTGGCTGATCTTCTGCCGTCATTCTCACGCAGGCGTCCAGCACCGCCTGTACCTCGGGATGCAACAGCTCTCTCCTTACCAGTAGCGATGCCAGTCGCGCTTGCCATAACGCCTGCTCCGGACCTGCCAACGCCTCGCTCAGCCTGTTACTGCATTCCGCCAGCGTCAGCGAGTGTGTTCCCTCGAGGCCCCAGGCCTGCAGCTGGACGCGAAAATCATCCTGATCCATCAGCTCGGCAATCATCATCACGGTGTCCTCCTCGGTAGCTGTGGTGACAGCCTATTGGGCTGGCTGTTGCTCGGCAAGGGTTCATGAGGCCGGATGTCGCATTCAGAATGCTATCGGGCTAACAAGGCGCACAGGCATAAAGGGGTGTCGTATCGGGCAAACTCCGACCAGGGCATACCTGTTGTGATGGCGTTCGGTTTTTGCCCATCACGATGAACACCGGTCGTTATGGGCAGGCACTGTTCCGGTAAGCCGGGGGCCTTCAGGACGGTTGGTCTTCGGTTACTGCAAGATGTTGACTAATCCGACGGAGACCTTGTCCTATGTTAGGCAAAGATGGACTTTTGAAAGGAATGAGCCCGGCGGCGACGATCAGTTCCATGATTATCGTTACCCTGTTTGTATTGGGAGGGAGCTTATTCCCCGATGTGGCGGCGTCATGGTTTGACCGCCTGTCGGGAGACATTCTCAACCACTTTAAATGGTATTACATTGCCATAGTGGCATTGATGCTGTTGTTTTGTGTGGTACTGGCATTCAGCCGTTTTGGCAATCTGCGACTTGGAGACGATGACACCCGGCCGGAATACAGCCTGTTTTCCTGGTTTGCCATGCTGTTCAGCGCGGGCATGGGTATCGGGCTGGTGTTCTGGTCCATTGCCGAGCCCATCTATCATTTCCAGATCAACCCCTTTATCGGTACGGGCATGACGCCGCAGGCGGCGGAAGTGGCGATGCGGCTGACCTTTTTTCACTGGGGTCTGCATCCCTGGGCCATTTATGTGGTGGTGGGGTTGTCGCTGGCCTATTTTTGCTACCGCAAGAAGCTGCCACTGACCATTCGTTCTGCACTCTATCCTCTGATTGGTGACCGCATCTACGGCTGGATGGGACACACCGTGGATACCCTGGCGGTATTCGGCACCATCTTCGGGGTGGCAACCTCGCTTGGCCTGGGCGTGGCGCAGATCAATACCGGTCTGAACACCCTGTTCGGTATGGAAGTCGGCACCGGCAATCAGCTGATACTCATCGTGGTGATTTCGCTGATCGCGACCCTGTCGGTGCTGTCCGGTCTGGGCCGGGGCGTGAAGTGGCTGTCGGTTGCCAATATGTGGTTTACCGCCGCCATTCTGCTGTTTCTGCTTTATTACGGACCCACCCGCTATCTGTTGCAGAGCTATGTGCAGGGCATTGGCGACTACCTGACCCATGTGGTGGCACTCAGCACCTGGACCGATGCCAGTGAGGACGGCCAGTGGCAGTCCTGGTGGACCGTGTTCTACTGGGCCTGGTGGATGTCCTGGTCGCCCTTTGTCGGCATGTTTATCGCCCGAATTTCCAAGGGGCGCACCGTAAGGGAGTTTATCTGCGGGGTTTTGCTGGTGCCGACCCTGCTGGGCATGCTCTGGCTGACCCTGTTCGGGGGCACGGCGCTGTATCTTGAGCTGAATCACACGGTCACCAATGCCGCCGGAGAAGTGGTGGCGGCCGTGGGGCAGGCCGGTGTGGTGACGGCGGTGGGAGAAGATGTTACCTCGGCGCTGTATTCGACCCTGGCGCTGCTGGACAGCGGCATCATGGGCAACCTGGCCGCCATGCTGGCGACGCTGCTGGTGGCGCTGTATTTCATCACCTCGGCCGACTCGGGCACCCTGGTGGTGACCACCATATTGTCGCTGGGCAATGAACATCCGCCCCGGCTTCAGCGGGTGATATGGAGCATGGCGGTGGCGGCGGTGGCGGCGATTCTGATGCTGGCCGGTGGACTCAAGGCGTTGCAGACCGCGGCTATTATCGCGGCGTTTCCGTTCTCGTTCGTCATTCTGGTGATGATGTGGGGCCTGTACCGTGCCCTGCATCGGGAAGTGCCGATTGGGCAGCCGGTGACCCTTGATGCGCCGATCAAGGTGCCTCCGACCTCCTGACGCCAAAAGGGGAGCACCGACTCCCCGTGTTTGCTGCCCCGTTTTGGGGCAGGTTTGCCCGGGTTTGGCACCTTGCGGTGGTCCGCAGGCCGACCCGGGCCATTTATTGCCTGAAAAACCTCGCTCAAACGGCTGTTTGGCGAGGTTTTTTTATTTTTTAAGCAGTCATTAAAAGTGGCGCATATATTGCTCTTTAATATCGGGAAGAGACTGTATTTCATTACTTTTTCGAAGGTTATGAACGGCAGGCAGCCCGGTTGAGACCGGCGAAATGCCGGGATTATTGTCGCTTTGTCACAAGTGGTCACCGAACACCAAATAACGACCGATAATCGAGCTTTTTAAAAGCCGGTTTGTGTTATAAGATTTTTAAATATTTGTATTTGTGTTGTAAATGAAAGACGCCGTTATTGAATGGTCATCGTGTCAATATGAGTTCCGAATGCGGCAGCGCTGGGACCAGGAGCAATCGTTATGAGTCAAACACAACGTGTCGGTTTCCTACTGGTGGATAATTTCACCATGATTTCTCTGGCCTCGGCCATCGAGCCTCTGCGCATGGCCAATCAGCTGTCGGGCAAGTCACTCTACGAATGGGTGATGCTGACCGAAACCGGAGCACCGGTGCGGGCCAGCGATCATATGCTGGTGACTCCGGATCACAGCATTCAGGACTGCGGTCATCTGGACATGATGATTGTCTGTGGCGGAGTCGGGGTGATTAATGCCCGCAGTCGCAACCTGCGTATCTGGCTGCAGCAGATCGCCCGGCGGCGGATCAAACTCGGCGCCGTTTGTACCGGTAGTTATCTGCTGGCCGATGCCGGTGTACTGACCGGCTATCGCTGTACCCTGCACTGGGAATACATGGCCTCGTTCAAGGAAGCCTTTCCCCAGCTCGAAACCAGCAGTGCTCTTTACTGTATCGATCGGGAACGACTGACCAGCAGCGGCGGCACGGTGCCGATGGACATGATGCTGCACCTGATCGAGAAAGAACATTCCAGTGCCCTGAGCACCGCCATCTGCGACATGTTTCTGTGTGAACGCATTCGCGAGGGGCAGGAAGAGCAGCGAGTGCCACTGCGCCATATGGTGGGCACCACCCAGCCCAAGCTGGCCGAAGTGGCGGCGCTGATGGAAGCCAACTTGGAAGAGCCGATCACCCTGGATGAACTGGCCTGTTACGTGGGGCTGTCCCGGCGGCAGGTGGAGCGTTTGTTTCAGCGACACGTGAAATGTTCGCCTTCCCGTTATTATCTCAACCTCCGGCTGAAACGGGCCCAGCAATTGTTGCGCCAGACCTCGCTGTCGATTATCGACATCGCCACCGCCTGCGGTTTTGTGTCGACCCCCCATTTCAGCAAGTGCTATCGGGAGAATTTCGGGGTGCCGCCGCGCGACGACCGTTGTGGCCGTTCTGCCCGCAAGCCGGTGATGGTGCCTTTGGCCGATCTGGTGATTGATATTCAGCTGGACTCGGCGCGGGGAGAGCCCACCTTCGCCTCGGTGACCCTGTAACGCCGACCGACACAGCCCCTATTCGACAAGCCCCGCCCTGCGGGGCTTTTTACTTTTTGACGTCGGTCGCCAGACGTGACGTTTTTGGCTATGTGCTCGTCGTTTTCAGCCAGCGGGTGAACATGGCCGCGGGCTAGACTGCCTCTGAATCCGGTGGTCACCATGTCACCTGCCACATTCATTGAAGGAAGCTCTGGCCATGCAAAATGCAGCTGAATTACATCATCAAGCGGTCGTGATTGACGGCCTGATCATCGCCAACTGGGGGCGGGAACTGTTTGAGGACATGCGTCGTGGTGGCTTGACCGCCGCCAACTGTACGGTATCGGTATGGGAAGGGTTTCAGGGTACGGTCAACAACATTGCCGCCTTCAACCGCCACTTTCAGGAGCACGCCGATCTGATCCGTCCGGTGCGCACCACCGCCGATATTCTCAAAGCCAAGGAAGAGGGCCGCACCGGCGTGATCCTCGGTTTTCAGAATGCGCATGCCTTCGAAGACCAACTGGGTTATGTGGAAATCTTCAAGCAGCTGGGCGTGGGCATAGTGCAGATGGCCTACAACACCCAGAACCTGGTGGGCACCGGCTGCTACGAGCGCGACGGCGGCCTGTCCGGCTTTGGCCGCGAGGTGGTGGCCGAGATGAACCGGGTCGGCATCATGTGTGATCTGTCCCACGTGGGCGCCCAGACCTCCCAGGAAGTGATTCTGGAGTCGAAAAAGCCGGTGTGCTACTCCCACTGTCTGCCGGCCGGTCTGAAAGATCACCCGCGCAACAAGTCCGACGAAGAGCTGCGCTTCATCGCCGATCACGGCGGTTTTGTCGGCGTCACCATGTTTGCCCCCTTCCTGAAGAACGGCATCAATTCCACCATCGACGATTACGTCGAGGCCATCGCCTATGTGATGGAATTGGTCGGTGAAGATGCCATCGGCATCGGTACCGACTTTACTCAGGGCCACGATCAGAATTTCTTCGAATGGCTGACCCACGACAAGGGCTATGCCCGTCGTCTTACCCGCTTCGGCGACATCATCAACCCCGAGGGTATTCGTACCATCGGTGAATTCCCCAACCTGACCGACGCGCTGCTGCGACATGGTTTCTCGCCGCGTCAGGTGGAAAAGGTGATGGGTGGTAACTGGATGCGCGTGCTGAAAGACGTCTGGGGCGCATAAGCAATAAACAAGGAAGTAGGGAGAATCACAATGTCAGTACATGCACCGGAAATGCCGATTGAAGTGGACGCCGATACCGGCATCTGGACCACAGACGCCCTGCCCATGCTCTATGTGCCGCGTCACTTTTTCGTCAACAACCACATGGCCATCGAGAAAGAGCTGGGCCCCGAGCGTTATGCCGAGATCCTGTACCCGGCCGGCTACAAGTCTGCCTGGCACTGGTGCGAGAAAGAGGCCGAATGCCACGGTATCAGCGGTGATGCGGTGTTTGAGCATTACATGAAGCGGCTGTCTCAGCGTGGCTGGGGTCTGTTTAGCATCGAAAATCTGGACATCGCCGCCGGCACCGCGCGGGTACGGCTCGATCATTCCGCCTTCGTCTATCAGTACGGCAAGGTGGATCGCATGGTGGATTACATGTTTACCGGCTGGTTTGCCGGTGCAATAGACCAGATTGCCGAAAGCCTGGGACTGTCGGTGCGCACCGTCGCCCGCCAGACCCAGAGCGGCGCCCAGACCGGCTGTGATTACGGCCTGTTCGAGGTGAGCCCGCTGTAAGGCCCCCCAACACGTCATACCCGCGAAGGCGGGTATCCAGAGCATGGAGCACCGGTTCGGCAACAACGCCGGTTTGCAGAAATGCATGGACTCCCGCCTACGCGGGAGTGACGAAAGAGAATGCGGGAGTAACGGCAACAGCAGGCGCTCAACGCGAGCAGGTTTTCATTTTCGGCGGCCCGGAACGAGGGCCCGCAGCATGTACAAGAGGATTCCAGGATGGGACAGTTCGACGCCTTGTTTCAACCCATGAACATCAACAAGCTCACCATTCGCAATCGGGTGGTGAGCACGGCCCATGCCGAGGTGCACGCCACCGACGGCGGCATGACCACAGAGCGTTACGTCAAATACTATGAGGAAAAGGCCAAGGGCGGCCTCGGGCTGGCCATCTGTGGCGGCTCCAGCGTGGTGTCCATCGACAGCCCGCAGGAATGGTGGAGTTCGGTCAATCTGACGACCGATCGTATTATTCCCCATTTCAAGAACCTGTCTGACGCCATGCACAAGCATGGGGCCAAGATCATGATTCAGATCACCCATATGGGGCGGCGTTCCCGCTGGGACGGCTATAACTGGACTACGCTGCTAAGCCCGAGCGGCATTCGCGAGCCGGTGCACCGTGCCACCTGCAAGACCATCGAGCCCGAAGACATCGAACGCATCATCGGCGACTTCGCCCAGGCCGCGCGTCGGGCCAAAGAGGGCGGCCTGGACGGGGTGGAAGTGTCTGCCGTGCACCAGCACCTGATCGACCAGTTCTGGAGCCCGCGGGTCAACAAGCGCACCGACGAATGGGGCGGCAGCTTTGAAAACCGCATGCGCTTCGGGCTGGAAGTGCTCAAGGCCATTCGTGCCGAAGTGGGTCCCGATTTTGCCGTGGGCATGCGCATCTGTGGCGACGAATTTCACCCGGACGGCCTCAGCCACGACGACATGAAGCAGATCGCCAAATATTACGACGACACCGGCATGGTCGACTTCTTTGGTGTCATTGGCTCCGGCTGTGACACCCACAATACCCTGGCCAACGTCATTCCCAACATGAGCTATCCGCCCGAGCCTTTTCTGCATCTGGCGGCGGGTATCAAGGAAGTGGTGACGGTGCCGGTGATCCATGCCCAGAACATCAAGGATCCCACCCAGGCCCAACGCATACTGGAAGGCGGCTATGTCGACTTCGTGGGCATGACCCGGGCGCACATTGCCGATCCGCACCTGATTGCCAAAATCAAGCTGGGCCAGGTAGATCAGATCCGCCAGTGTGTGGGGGCAAACTACTGCATCGACCGCCAATATCAGGGCCTGGACGTGCTCTGTATTCAGGCACCTGCCACCTCTCGCGAGTACATGGGCATTCCCCACATCATCGAAAAAACCAACGGCCCCGTGCGCAAGGTGGTGGTGGTAGGCGGTGGCCCCGGTGGTATGGAGGCGGCCCGGGTGGCGGCCGAACGCGGCCATCAGGTGGTGCTGTTTGAAAAGGCCCCCGAACTGGGCGGCCAGATCACCCTGGCGTCGAAAGCGCCCCAGCGCGACCAGATTGCCGGCATTACCCGCTGGTATGCGCTGGAGCTTAATCGCCTCAAGGTGGATCTGCGGCTGAACACCGCCGGCGAGCTGCCCGCCATCATGGCCGAACAGCCCGATGTGGTGATCCTGGCGGTGGGCGGCACCCCTTATCTGGAGCAATACCCGGAGTGGGGGGCCGACGAAGGCCTGGTCGTGAGCAGCTGGGACATTCTTTCCGGCAAGGTGGAGCCGGGCAAGAGCGTGCTGGTGTACGACACCATTTGCGAGTTCTCCGGCATGTCGGCGGCGGATTACCTGGCCTCCAAGGGCAGCCTGGTGGAAATCGTCACCGACGACATCAAGCCCGGCGCGGCCATCGGCGGCACCACCTTCCCCACCTATTACCGTTCGCTGTACGAGCGCGAGGTGATCATGACGTCCGATCTGGCCCTGCACAAGGTCTACAGGGAAGGCGACAAGCTGGTGGCGGTGCTGGAAAACGAATACACCGGCCAGAAAGAGGAGCGGGTGGTGGACCAGGTGGTGGTGGAGAACGGCCTGCGCCCGGACGAGCGGCTGTATTACGAGCTGAAGGGGGACGCGGTCAACAAGGGCCAGATCGATCTGGAAGCGCTCTATGCCGCTCAGCCCCAGCCGGCGCTGGCCGAGCACGATCAGGGCTACCTGCTGTACCGATTGGGAGACTGCGTGTCCCAGCGCAACACCCACGCCGCCATCTACGACGCCCTGCGTCTGTGTAAAGACTTCTGAGCCAGAGCCGGGGGAAACCCCGGCTTTGTGAGGTGCCCGCTATGTTCGAGCCTGTGATCCCTTATTTGTTACTGCTGGCCTTTGTGCTGGCCGCCGTCGGCGCGGTGCGCCGGGTGCGGCTGTGGCGCCGGGGCCAGTCCAGCCCCGTGGCCTTGTGGAGCGGGCTGGCCGCCATGCCGCGCCGCTATCTGGTTGACTTGCATCACGTGGTGGCGCGGGACAAGTACATGTCCAACACCCACGTCGCTACCGGCGGCGGCTTTGTGCTGGCGCTGGTGCTGGTGGTGCTGGTGCACGGCCTGGGCCTGAAGACCGCCTGGCTGGTATGGCCGCTGCTGGCGGCCTGCCTGTTGATGACGGTGGGGGCGCTGTTCGTGTGGAAACGCCGCCGCCAGCCTGCCGGTGAGCTGCCCAACTCGCGGCTGTCTCGCGGGCCCTGGCAGCGGTTGCCCAAAAGCCTGCTGGCGTTTTCGCTGGGCTTTTTTGTCGCCACGTTGCCGGCCACCGGCATTTTGCCCGAGGGCACCGGCAGCACCCTGCTTGCCTTGTTATTGCTGGCGGTGTGCGCCTGGGGCCTGAGCGAACTGGTGTTCGGCATGACCTGGGGCGGGCCCATGAAGCATGCCTTTGCCGGCGCCTTGCACCTGGCCTTTCATCGCCGCCCGGCCCGTTTCGACGGCGGCCGTGACACCGGCCTGAAAGTGCTCGATTTGAGTGCCGACAAGCTGGGGGTAGAAAAGGTCACCGATTTTAAATGGAACCAGCTGCTCGGCTTTGACGCCTGCGTGCAGTGCGGCCGCTGCGAAAGCAAGTGTCCGGCCTTTGCCGCCGGTCAGCCGCTCAACCCCAAGAAGCTGATTCAAGACATGGTCACCAGTCTGGCCGCCCAGGAAGAAGTGGCTTATCGCGGCAGCCCGCATCCGGGTCAGGACGGCGCCGCCCGCACCGGTTGTCCCGACAAGCCGCTGGTAGAAAGCATGCTCGACAGCCAGACCCTGTGGTCGTGCACCACCTGTCGCGCCTGTGTGGAAGAGTGCCCCATGATGATTGAGCACGTGGATGCGGTGGTAGACATGCGCCGTTACCTGACCATGGAGCGGGGCGAAACCCCGGGCAAGGGGCAGGAAGTGCTGGAAAACCTGATCGCCACCGACAACCCGGGCGGTCTGGCTCCGGCCAGTCGCAGCCACTGGGCGGCGGATCTGAATATTCCGTTGCTGAAAGAGGTGAAAGAGACCGATGTGCTGCTGTGGGTGAGTGATGGTGCCTTTGACATGCGTAACCAGCGCACCCTGCGTGCTCTGGTACAGTTGCTGCGTGCCGGTGGTGTGGACTTTGCCTACCTCGGCAACGAGGAGCTGGACTCGGGCGATCTGGCTCGCCGGCTGGGTGACGAAGCCACCTTTCAGCGGCTGGCCAAAGCCAATATTCAGACCCTCGGCAAGTACCGCTTCAACCGCATCGTGACCGCCGATCCGCATTCGTTGCAGAGCCTGGGCACCGAGTACGCCGAGCTGGGCGGTGACTTCACCGTACTGCACCACAGTGAGCTGCTGGCCGAGCTGCACCGGCAGGGTCGACTGGCGTTCAGCAATGGTCAGAGCGGCAAACTGACCTACCACGATCCCTGTTATCTGGGCCGTTACAACGGTGTTTATGACGCGCCCCGTTATCTACTCGACCAGCTGGGCTTTGCCCGCACCGAGATGGAGCGCAGCGGCTTTCGCTCCCGTTGCTGCGGCGGCGGCGGCGGTGCCCCGGTGACCGACATTCCCGGCGAGCGCCGCATTGCCGACATGCGCATGGACGACGCCCGGCAGGTAGATGCCGAGCTGATGGCGGTGGCCTGCCCCCAGTGTACCCTGATGATGGAAGGGGTGGTGGAGCCCAGGCCCGAAGTGAAAGACATTGCCGAGCTGCTGCTGGCCGCGCTGTTCCAGCCCGCCGAACGGCAGATCGAGAAGGAGGAAGCCCATGTCTGACGTTATTCGCAAGGATCCGCGCCTGGCCTGGATTGCCCGCAACCGGCTGCATGCGCGCCACACCGAGCTGAGCGGCCAGCCGAGCCGAGGGCCCACCGGCCTGCTGCGCAAGAACCCGCGGCCCCGCTGGCAATACGGCCCCGGCGGCCTGCGCCGGCTGGATCGGCTCAACCTGCAGGGCGCCGGGGTCACCAGCCTGGTGCGCCGGGCCAGCGAGCAGCCGCCATTGCCGCTGCACAGCGTGGAAAATCCGCAACATTACATTGCCGTCTGGCTGCCGCTTTCCGGCGGTCGCCTTACCGCCCACGGCAAGGACGTGCTGGGCCTGGCCCAGCAACTGGCGGCGGCGCAACATCAAGCCACCGCCGTGCTCGGGCTGGTGTGTGGTGAGCTGAAGGAAAGCATTGACGAAGCGGGTGTGGATCGGCTGCTGCAACTGGACGGGGCAGAGGGCTACCAGCCCGAAGCCTGGGCCGAGCTGTGCCGACAGACGGAGCATCACTACCGGCCGCTGCACTGGCTGTTGCCCGATGCCGGCGAGTCTGCCGAGCTGGGCCGACGATTGGCGGTGGCGCTGGGCGAGCGGCCCGCGACCGGAGTGTGGAAATGGGAAAATGATCGGGTTATCGCCCGCAGCGGCGCCGGTCATCAGGACATTATCCGTCCGCTGTGCCGGGTGCTGCTGCCGCTGGAAGAATGCGCCATGCCCTGCACCGAATACCGTTACCAGGCACTGCCGGTGAAGCTGGAGGCCGAGCCGCTGGCGGCCGCGCGGGTACAGGACCGGGGGCGGGTGGCGGTGGATCCCGCCGACATTCCGCTGTCTGAAGCCGAGTTTATTCTTTCCGCCGGCAACGGGGTACACGACTGGCAGCAGTTTCACCAGGCCGCGACCCTGCTGGGCGCCGCCGAAGGTGCCAGCCGGGTGGCGGTGGACGACGGCTTTATGCCGCGCAGTCGTCAGGTGGGTGCCACCGGCACCTGGGTCAGCGCCCGGGTCTATATCGCCGTGGGCATATCCGGCGCCGTGCAGCACCTGCAGGGCCTTGGTAAAGTGGAAAAGGTGGTGGCCATCAACCAGGACGCAGACTGCGACATGGTTAAACGTGCCGGTTTAAGCGTGATTGGTGACAGCCACGAAATACTGGCGGCGCTGATGGCATTGGCAGAGGCGGGTTCGGAGCGGGAGGTAAGCAATGCAGCCTGAACATTTCCTTAATATCGCGGTACTGGTGAGCGAAGGCCGCCATCCGGTGTCGGGTCGGGCTCGCCGGGCCTTGCAGGACGCCTGCGCCCTGGAACTGGCTTTTGCCCTGAAAGGGGAGCTGGAAGTGATCCACGCCGGCGATTCGACCCGTTCGGCATTGCACGACTATCTGGGCATGGGTCTTGAGCGCCTGACCGTGCTGCGTCAGGCCGAGGGTGACGACGCCCTGGCGGTGTTGGCACCCTACCTGGACGAGGTGCAGCCCGATCTGCTGCTTACCGGCATTCAGGCCGAGCAGGGCGAGGGCTCGGGCATGCTGCCCTACCTGCTGGCCGAGCACCTGGGCTGGCCCCTGGTAACCGGCATTGCCGCCATCGAACAGATAGAAGGCGACCAGGTGACCCTGCTGCAGGCCCTGCCGCGAGGCCAGCGCCGACGCCTGACCGTGCAACTGCCGCTGGTGGCCAGCGTGGACGAAGCCGCCGCCAGCCCCCGTCAGCTTGCCTTTGCCCGGGCGCGGCGCGGTACCATTAGCGAGCAGCAACCGGTTGCTCCCCAGCGCGACGCCGACAGTGCCGGCTGGCAGTGGCAGCACGCCAAATCCCGGCCCAAACGCCTTAAAGTGGCCCGCGCCAAAACCGCCGCCGACCGCTTCAAGCAGGCCACCGCCAAGGCTCAGGGCGGCAAGGGCCAGATCATTCGTAACGATCCCCAGGCCGCCGCCAGGGCGATTTACGACTTGCTGGTGGAAGAAGGGGTATTGAGAAAGTAAAAACGTGTCTTGGGGAAGACAATGTAACCACGCCGGCACATGCCGGCGTTTTTGTTGCCAACACCGACCACCGTCACTCCTGCGTATTTGCTCGTTATATAGGCGCTTTAGTTCGTTATTCCGACATTTTATCTCATCATGCCGCAGAGTTTATCTCGTCATTCCCGTGCATTTTATCTCGTCATTCCACGCATTTTACTCCGTCATTCCCGCGCAGGCGGGAATCCAGAGCAGGCGCCGCGCATCTGCAAAGGTCGGACAAAGGATCCGCGCCACCGACCCGCTCAAGCACCTCCATGTGACGCTCAGCACATGACATCCCTGTCATGTGATGGTCGGTGGAGCAGATCCCTTTCTACATCCCCGATGCCTGTGTAGTGGCCTGGGCCTGAACGTGCTGCTGGAGGTGCGGATTGGTAGCATTCCCGTGTGGGTAATCGGTGCGACCTTGCTTCAAGGTACACCGGTGGAAGAGGCGATTGATTGAGATATATTTTGAGTGAGTGGGGTAGGAAATAACGGCCCGTATCAGCGGCTTCGGCAAACGGAGCTTGCCTAAGTCCGACCGCATATAATTGTTACAGGGGCAATATGCCAATTAAGGTTTTTCAATAGTAATGCCTAAACTAGAAATAATTTCATAGTACCCAACTATGATGAGGATGAAAAAGACAAACAGAATTATTTCCTGCTTGAAATGATGGCGGAGATAGAAATGCCGATCTTTATGGTTTAATACGTCCATTAATTCATCACTAAAACGAATGGAAAGGAATGTGCCGATACCGGACAATAAGATTACGGCCCAGTATGGAAAAGGTGTTGTTAGTATGACTTCGAATAGCTGTGTAAGGAAGGTAGTCTGATAAAAATGGCTGAAATACAGTAGGCAAACAATGTTAATAGAAATAGCGATTGCCCAGACAACAATTTCAGACACTACCATTCTGATGCCGAATATAAGCCTGAGCGGAAAATCCAGCAAAAAACCGGCATCAGCAATCGGCGTGCAAAGCACAAAGAAGCTCCAGGTTATTAAAGCGGCCACACCACCAGTCAGTAGATCAAATCGATACGTTAAATAAATGAAATATGCAAATAAAACAAAGGCCAATAATGCGAACTTTATGAGTACTTGATGCCGAGGTTGCTTCATGGGTGATTCTCCCTATAACGCCTCACTAAGAGAAAAAACAACTGTTATTTGTCATTTTGAGTAACTTGTTAGGCGCGACTTACACTTGAACAGCATCTGGCACATCATAAATATTTGCGGTTATTTCACTCAATAATCGGTGATCTAAAAGAACTTGGAGAATAGTACTTGTTGTTTCAGCACAAGGGATAATAGTATTGTTAGCTAAATCAAAGTTAAGGCCCCAACCTCTAGCGGTATTTACAGTCATTAATGTTGCTATAAAATTTGGGCTCGTATAGACCTCTTTCTCTTCAATAACTCCCATTCGACGTAACTGCATTGAATTAGTGCCAATATAGTCAACGATAGGCTGTAAATCAGAAAATAAATTACTAAATGAAGGGTTTTGTTGTAGTTGAGTAAATGCATGTGAATATGCCTCTCGATATTTCATAGATGATTCAAAACCGCGTTTGTTCGCAATAAAGGCAACATTATTAATAACGTAAAAATCAAAGTTCTTTTCGATCGAGAAACTATTATCTTCGATACCTGATAGTTCACCATTTGAAAATACCATATTAATATATTTTTTAGGGTATGATGTTTTCCAAGTAGCGGTGGATCGTTTCACTGCATATACGGTTGCACCATTGGATATGTATTTAACTACATAGCCATTAGCACCTTTTAAATCATTGCTGTTATTTATTCTATGCTCTGTTTCTAAACGATCAACTAACGTCTTCAAGTTTGAAAAATTCGTTGTTGTAGAGTCTAGAGTCAGACAACTGTTTTCATTTGTTTGAGCAATGTAAGAATATGGAGAGTGCTCTGCAGGGCGAGAGCACGTATGTTCACTTTTCACCGGCCTTGTTGATCAAATCAAAGCCGAGACAGCCTGTCCCTAAAGGATTTTCCGCCCTTAACTGACCGGCTGACGAACAGGCATACCAAGTCCTATGACTTTGTTCATGACCTTAACACCGGCCAGGATTTCACCGACCTGGCCGTTGTAGTTACGCAAGCTCAACT
>JAAEZO010000071.1 GCA_018222825.1 Gammaproteobacteria bacterium | reverse complement strand
AGTCCGGCAGCTATCTGGGCGAAGACGACATCATCCGTTTTGAAGACAACTATGGCCGGGATTGAGCCAGGCATCGGCCACAGGGCCGTCAAGGGAAGGAAACAGGGATTGCCTCAGCCGACCGTCAAATGCCAGGGACGGCATTTGCGAGCGTCACAGGGATGTGCTTGAAGCGTGTCGGAAGAGGCGACCCTATTTCCTCTTTGACTACAGCAGAACAGATAAACCCGAACACCCTCATCAGGTGACCACAGGAAGATAACGAAATGAAAAAAATACTGGTGATTGGCTATGTCTGGCCCGAGCCAAACTCCTCCGCCGCCGGCAGCCATATGTTGTCCATTCTTCGGCTGTATAAGCGCCAGGGCTGGCAGGTGGAGTTTGCCACCCCGGCCCAGCGCACCGAGCACATGGTCGATCTCGACGCCGAGGGTATTTCCAGCCAGAGCATTGCGCTTAATTGCGACAGTTTCGATGCCTATGTCGCCGAATACGGGCCGGATATCGTCATGTTCGATCGTTTCATGATGGAAGAGCAGTTCGGCTGGCGGGTCGAGAAAAACTGCCCTCAGGCGCTCAGAATACTGGATACCGAAGATCTGCAGTGCCTGCGCCAGGCGCGCCATCAGGCGCACAAGGCGGACCGGACCATGACCACAGCCGATCTGTTCAACGACATCGCCCGCCGGGAAATTGCCGCCATACTGCGCAGCGACCTGTCGCTGATCATTTCGGATTTTGAGATAGCGCTACTGCAGGACACCTTCAAGGTAGACCGCCGCCTGCTGCATCATCTGCCCTTCATGGTCGATCTGGAGCGACTTCCGGCACAGACCGCCGCTTACGGCAACCGTCGCCATTTCATGACCATCGGCAACTTTCGCCACGCCCCAAACTGGGATGCTGTGCTGTATTTACAGCAGATCTGGCCGCTGATCCGCAAGCAAGTACCCGACGCCGAGCTGCACATTTACGGCTCCTACCCACCGCCCAAGGCCACGGCGCTGCACAATCCCAAAACCGGGTTTCTGATCAAGGGCTGGGCGGATGATGCTTTTGAGGTAATGGAGCAGGCGCGTATCTGTCTGGCGCCACTGCGCTTCGGCGCCGGTATCAAGGGCAAGCTGCTGGATGCCATGATGATGCAAACGCCGAGCATCACCACCCCGATTGGCAGTGAAGGCATGCACGGAACTGTGCCCTGGCCGGGCCTTATTGCCGAGGATGCCGACGCGTTCGCGGCGGCGGCAGTGGCTTTATATAACGACGAGACCGCCTGGCAGCAGGCGCAGCGACAAGGCACCGAGCTGCTGCACCAGCGCTATGACGGGAAAATACTGGGAGAACAGCTGATTGAGCGCATTCAGGCGACGCTGGCCGATCTGGATGAACACCGATTGCACAACTTCACCGGCAGCATGCTGCGCCACCACAGCATGATGAGCACCAAGTACATGTCTCAGTGGATTGCCGCCAAAAACGCCCAGCCAGCCAACGGCTGAGCCTGTGGCGGCTGGTCAGGAACACGCTTCAAACGGGGACGATTGCGTCCCCTGTCTTCAATTCCGGTTAGCTTTGCTGTAACGCCAATGCCGGCAACGGTTCTGCCGACGCCGTCACCAGCCGTTGCTCAAACTCGCTCACCGGCATGGGCCGGCCAAACAGGTAGCCCTGAAAATGCCGGCAACCCATGTCCTGCAGCCGCTGGTACTGCTCTTCGGTCTCTACGCCTTCGGCAATCACCTCCAGCTGCAAGCTGTTGGCCAGGGCACAAATGGCGCGGATAATCGCCAGGCTGTGATCACCTACCGTCATATCGCGCACGAAGGCCTGATCGATTTTCAGCTGATCCAGCGGCAGTTTATGCAGATAGGCGAGTGACGAATAGCCGGTACCGAAGTCGTCAATGGAAAAACGAATGCCGTGGTCCCTGAGCTCGTGCATGCGGGCAATGGCTGCGGACATGTCGTCGAGCAGCATGGTTTCGGTCAGCTCCAGCTTGAGCCGGTGCGGATCGGCACCAGTCTGGGCCAGCAGTTGCAGCAGTTTTTCGACAAAGTCGGGCTGATACAGCAGTCGGGCGCTGAGGTTAACCGCCAGGCTAAGCGAGGCCATATTCAGATCTTGTCTCCACATCGCCAGCCGATGGCAGGCCTGCTGCAGCATTTGCATATCAACCTGCTCGACCATGCCTGCCTGTTCGGCTACTTCGATAAAAACGCCCGGCCCCAGCAAGCCACGCTGGGGGTGCTGCCAGCGGGCCAGCACTTCGGCCCCGATAATACGGCCGGCTTCATCCAGCTGCGGCTGCAGGTAGGAAATAAACTCTTCGGCCAGCAGCCCACGGCGAATGTCTTCTTCCAGCAGCAGCCGACTACTGACCGCCTCCTGCATGGCCGGGTCGAAAAAGCGTATGCCATGCTTGCCCGCCGCCTTGGCCTGGTGCATGGCCAGCGCGGCCCGCTGTATCAGGTCACTGGCGCTGCTGGATACGTCGTTGAACAGGGTCACGCCCATGCTGACACTGCTGTGCAATGTCAGCTCCTCGAGCTGGTAAGGCTGGTTCAATGTGGCCAGCAGCCCCTTGGCGCACTGCTCGGCCTGATTTGCGGCCGTCTGATAGTCGCTGCCCAGACTCTCGATCATCACCACAAATTCGTCGGCGCCGAGTCGAGCTACCGTATCACTGACCCGTGCCGCTCCCGTCAGGCGCTTGGCATACAGACACAACAACTGATCGCCCGTGTGGTGATTATGCAGCTCGTTGATGCTCTTGAAGCTGTCGATGTTAAGAAACAACAGCGCAGTATAGTGGCCGCTGCGGGCACCCGTTTGCATGGCATGCTGCACCCGGTCGAGCAGCAGGCTGCGATTGGGCAGGCCGGTCAGGGCATCGAAGAAAGCGAGGTGCTGAATACGCGCTTCGGTGGCTTTACGCTCGGTAATGTCATCTATCGCCGCCACATAGTGGGTGATTTGTCCCTGGGGAGTGCGCACCGCACTGATCGACAGCCATTCGGGATAGATCTCGCCGTTTTTTCGCCGGTTCCAGATCTCGCCCTGCCAGCGACCCGTTTCAATCAGTTGCTGCCACATCGCCTGATAAAAGGCCGCATCATGGCGCCCGGAGCTGAGCAAACTGGTTTTTTTACCGATCACCTCCTCCTGGCTATAACCGGTGATGGCCGTGAACGCCCGATTGGAACGCAAAATGCGGTTGTTCGCATCGGTAATCAACAGGCCTTGCTGGGTTTCCAGCGCGGTGGCGGCAATGCGTAGCTCCTGCTCGTTACGAAATCGCTGTTCGATATCTCTGAGCATCAGCCCCAGCAAGACGGTGGCAACCGGCATCACCAGCAGCATCAGCATCCCGGCTTGCCATGCCGTGTTGGAGCCCGATATCAGATAAAACAGTAACAGCACCAGAGCATGAACAAGCAGCCCGAGGGTCAAAAACGACCAGACACTCTTTTCGAACTTGCCACGCGCAAGCACGGCACGGCACGCCAGTCCCAGCAGCACCGACATGACGATAACCGCCACCCCGCTCCACATGCCCGCGCCGCCCATCCAGAGGCGATAGCCGCCGGCGAGCAGACCGGCCACACCGGCGACCAGCGGGCCGCCAAACAGCGCGGCCATGCTCAAGACCACGCTGCGCGCATCAAATACCCATCCGCTTTCCGGTTCGATGGCGATCATCATGCCCATCACGCACACAAGACCGAACAGCAGACCGGAGGTTATGTTTCTGGCTCGGCCATGCTCACTCCAGCAACGGGTATTGAGCACTTGCAGCCAGCACAACGACAGCAGCAAGGCGGCATTTTCAACAAGGTGGGTAATCAAGAAAAAGGGCCCCCTGGGTCCTGAACGAAAAGCAGTGCGGAAATAAAACAATAGCGCAGAGTAAGCGGCACGCCACGTAAACACATTTTTATAGGGATATTTTTGACCCAGATCAAACCGCACTTGATGTCCTGGAGTCCCACCGCCGCTTTTTATCTCTGACACACGACATCGGGCCAATAATACAAAACCCGATCCACTTTGTCGTGCTGCCCGTGGAGGCAGGAGCCATTAAAAACCGACCTGTTGGCGGGTCAGCATCAGCGTGAAAAGCGAGCGTAGATGGGGTTGTGATCCGACACCGCAGGGGTGTTGATGGCGGTGGCGGAGTGCAGGATCAGATCCCGATAGAAGATAAAGTCCAGCGGCTGGCGCAGGTAACTCTTGATGTGCTGCGCGTCTTCCATGATCGCCTGTTTCAGCCCCATGGCCCGGCAGAACTGGGTCAGATAAAGGCGCCGTGAGCGACTCCACACATTGAAGTCGCCGGCCACAATCAGCGGCCCCTGATGCTGCAGCAATATCTGCCTGAGTATCGCAATTTCATGATGAAAGTGTCCGTGACGCACAAAGTTGATGGCGTGAATATTGGCCACCAGCAGGGTGTCGCCGCCGCTCAGCGGATGCCGGGTGAGGATCTGGCTTTTGTGGGTGGCAAAGCGCAACTCCCGGCGGTGACTGAGCAGCGGGGTAATGTCGTCAAAGGCGCACTGACCGGCGGTGAGCACCCCGAACAGATGGAGCGGGGTCTGAATATTGGGCGACACCGCATAAGACCAGCCATCCAGCTGCAGGCGGTGGCTCAGCGCCAGTTTGGCTTCCTGCAGCAACAGCAACTGAGTCGGAAACCGTGCCAGCAACCGGGTCAGGCACAACTGAAATTCGGGGTTCAGGGTCCGCTTCTGGGTATTCCAGCACATGATACCCAGCAGCTTGTCATCCAGCGGCTGATGTTGATGAACAAGCTGATGCGGCGTGACCCGGGGGCGAAGCATAATAGAACATCCTGCCGTGACGGAGAAATGTCATTCCATCTTAGCAGACGGAGCCGCCATTCTTCCCTCTGCTTTATGCCGAAAACACGCCATTTTGGGCCGTTTTTTAGCCCAACTTCACTTTTTAGTGCTGTTTGTGTACAATTGGCGCGTTCATGCATTGAACAAAGTGAATTGATGAAACCTCCTGAATCCCGAACTTCCGAACGACGCCTCGTCGCCAGCCTCAGCGGCGGCTTTCTGCTCCTCTTCGTGGCACTCGCCCTTTTCGACCTGCAACAAATGACTCACTGGATCAATCTCAGCTTCGCCTGGGTCGTCGATCTGTTTGGTCCTCTGTGGCAGGTCTGGATGCTGGCCAACCTGATCGTGGCCCTGGTGCTGGGCTTTACCCGCTACGGCGATATTCGTCTGGGGGGCAATGTACGCCCCGACAGTTCGACCTTTCGCTGGCTGGCGGTGATCATGTGTACCCTGCTCGCCGGCGGCGGTGTGTTCTGGTCGGCAGCCGAGCCCATGTATCACTATATGACCACGCCGCCGAACTTCGCGGACGCCGAATCCGACGTGTCGGCGGTATCGGCGGCGCTGGCCCAGAGCTTCATGCACTGGGGCTTTCTGGCCTGGGCCTCGCTAGGCACCTTGTCGGCGGTGGTGGTGGTGTATGCCCATTACCACAAGGGGCTGGCCATGCGGCCGCGTACCCTGCTCTATCCGCTGATGGGTGAGCGCATCGAAACCCACTGGCTGGGCACCCTGGCCGACGTGGTTTCCATTATCGCGGTAGCGGCGGGCACCATAGGTCCCATCGGTTTCCTCGCCACCCAGCTGGGGTTCAGCTTTGAATCGCTGCTGGGCTGGGAAAACAATTACACCCTGCAGTTGGCCATACTGGGCGGCCTGGTCGCCATTTACACCCTGTCGGCCTCTACCGGCATTGAAAAGGGCATTCAGTGGCTGTCCAGCGCCAACGTGGTACTGGCGGTGATCTTGCTGGCCACCATACTGCTGGCCGGCCCCGGCAGCTTTATCGTCGACTCCTTCCTCAACGGTATGGGCGTTTATCTCCAGGACTTCATGCCGATGGCACTCAACCGGCAGGATGACGCCTGGCTGGGCTGGTGGACCGTGTTTTTCTGGGGCTGGTTTATCGGTTATGGCCCCATGATGGCGCTGTTTATCGCCCGTATTTCGCGCGGTCGTACCCTGCGCGAGCTGGTGATGGCCGTAGCCATCATGGCCCCATTGGTCACCAACTTCTGGTTTGCCAGCCTGGGTGGCGCCGGTATCTTCTACGAGCAGGCTCTGCCCGGCGTGGTCTCCGGCCCGCTGCAGGACGGCGGCTTGCCGGCCGCGCTGCTGGCGGTCACCCAGCAACTGCCCCTGGCAGAGCTGATGGTGCCGGCCTTCCTGGTGCTAACGGTGATTTTCGTGGCCACTACCGGTGATTCCATGGCCTATTCCATCGCCATGGCCATCAGCGGAAAACACACGCCGCGCACCCGGGATCGCATCTTCTGGGCCCTGGCCATGGGGGCGGTGGCGGCCGTGCTGCTAAAAATGGGTGAAGGCGGCATCAATGCGCTGCAGTCCTTTATCGTGATCACCGCAGCCCCGGTGTCGTTACTACTGTTGCCGGTGATCTGGACCGGACCCAAAATGGCTCACGCCATGGCCTATGAGCAGGGTATCGTCACCCACAAGCTGCGCAGCGAAGAACTGAATAAACCGGCGTCCTGAACAATCTCCCATAACTGGTGTGGATTCTGGGCAGAGTTTGCCTTTATCGTTACCCTCGCGAAGGCGGGGGTCCAGTGCATTTGCAGGCGACCAGCAGTCTGACCGTTCTGCG
Source organism: Gammaproteobacteria bacterium (assembly GCA_018222825.1). Lineage (GTDB taxonomy): Bacteria > Pseudomonadota > Gammaproteobacteria > Enterobacterales > Aeromonadaceae > Oceanimonas. Next base: position 6,612 of record JAAEZO010000071.1, on the reverse strand, counting down.
CCACAAGTCCTGGATTCCCGCCTTCGCGGGAATGACAAGAGAGGCCATGCAGGTGTGACGACAGAGCCACACCTGTTGTGCAGCATTACTTAAACTCGTCGGCATGCTGAAAAGTAACGACAACAAGGGCCACTATGGCCCTTTTTTTCGTTATGCATGCCGGCCTGCTCAATCGACGGGGTTCGGCGCTATCCGCGTGCCATCATTCAGCTCGGGGGCGGGATACAGCACCAGTTGCTGCCCTTCGCTCAATCCCGCCACTATCTGCGCCTGCCGGCCGTTGTCGTACCCCACCTCCACCCGGGTCAGCCGGGCTCGGTTGCCTTGCACGACCAGAACCGCCCATTGCTCCCCTTCCCGAAACAGGGCACTGGACGGTGCCATCAGCGCCTTGTCGTCTTGCCACACAATAATGCGTACTTCCACTCGATAACCGTGGCCCAAACCGCGGCGGGCTTCGGGTTCACCATCGAAGCGGATCAGCACATTGACCCGCTGCTCTTCCACTCCCAGGGCGGAAAACTTGGTGAAACCGCGTGGCTCAATTCGCTCCACCACCCCGGCCAATGGTTGTGGCCCGCCCCAATGGTCGATCAACACCCGATTGCCGGGCGCCACCCGTACCGCCTCGGCAGAAGGCAGTTCAACCAGCACCTCCAGATCCCGTTCGGGATCGCCAATTTCCATGATGGCCGTGCCGGCGGCCACCACGGTCTCACTCTGCACCAGCCGCTGCAACACCCGCCCCGACACCGGCGCCAGCAGCGGAATAGCGGCCTCGGCGTTGCCGGGACTGTGCTGCTCCAGCTGTGCCCGGGCCACGGCCAGCTCGGCCTGACGTTGCACCACGGCGGCGCGGGCCGCCTTCAGCGCGGCGGCAGCCGCCCTGGCCGATTGCTGCGCCTGATCCCGAACCGAGGCGGACACATGCCCCCGCCGATACAATTGCAGGTTGCGCAGCCACTCGGCATCGGCCAGCTGGCTGGCGGCCTCGGCCCGACCCACCTCGGCCCGGGCGAACTGAAGTGCCGCCTGCGCCGCCTTTACCGCAGCCTGGGCCTGCTCTCGCGCGCGGGCATCCAGCAGCGACACCGGCACCGGCACCAGCCGGGCCAGCTCGGTTTCGCCCGCCAACACCGCATCACCCGCCTCCAGCGTCACCCGTAACAGCTGCCCGGCCACCGGGGCGCTGACCACATAGCGCTCGCGCACCCGGGTGCGCGCCTCTTCATCGATGGTGACCATCATGGTGCCCCGCCGCACCTGGCCCGTGTCTACCGAAATGGGCCGGGGCCAGAAGGCATAGCCGAGCAGCCCCGTCAGCAGCAGCGCAACGGCGAGCAGAATTCCCTTGCGTGATTGTCTCGATGCCATCTCGTTACTCTCGAATATTGAGGGCCGCCACCAGATCCAGCCGCTGAATATCGCGCTGCACCTCGATGCCGGACAGCAAGGCCGCCGCCAGCACCGCCAGTACCGCCTGACCATGGCTGGCAGGCACCAGTTCGACCGGTACCTGATACAAGTCGGTACTGAAGCCGACCGCCACCGCCAGTGACAGGCCGTATCCCAGCAGGGAGCCCAACGGCAGCGCCAGCAGGGTAAGCAACCCCAGCTCGCCCAACAGCACAAAGCCCACCTCGCCACGAGTCAGCCCCATGATCCGCAGGCCGGCCAGCTCCCGTGCGCGCTCGGCAAAAGCGATGCGCGCCCCGTTATAGACGATGCCGAAGGTAATGACGCCGGCAATGGCCGCCATCAGGTAACGGGTGGCCCCGGCACCGCTGTCCATCACCTTGCGAAAGGCTTCACGGCGTTCCTGTCGAAGGCTGACGCCCGCCACCACCGGCATCTGTTTCATCTCCCGATACAGCTCGGCGCTGTGGATGGCGTCGATACGCAGGTAGGCGCCGGATACCCGGCCCGGCTCCCTCATCACCCGGTTCAGCGCATCCAGTTGCATAAACGCCGGCGCGCCCAGCAGGGTGTCAGCCAGCCCCACCACCGGGATCTCCAGCACCGGCCGGCGCCCTTCGCGCACCTCGACGCGCAGCATCTCGCCCGGCACTATCGACAGCTTACCGGCCAGCGCTCGCGCCAGAATGATGCCCTCGCCAGGCAACGTCAGCGGCTGGCGTTGCCGGTCCAGCGCCCGGTACAATTGAGGTTCGTTCCCCAGGGCGGTGATGGCGCCGCGATAGCGATACCGGCCATGATGCAGAATCACCGGCACCGACCGAAACGGCTCCAATGCCAGCACGCCGTCCAGCTGCGCCAGGGAAAACAGGCTGCGAGGCCCCCGGGGTTCGGTAAAGCTGACCGTCGCATCGCTGCGGTCGATGTGGTTGAAATTGAGCGTCATCACATTGTCGAAGCCACTCATCACGCTCAGCATGGCCACCGGCAGCGCCATGCCCAGGGCGATGCCCAGCACCGTCAGCAACGCCCGCCCGGGCCGCCGCCACAGATTGCGCAGCACCATGCGGCTGGGCTGATCCAGCCAGCGGTTGAGCCGGAGTCCAAATCGCAGGCCATGGCTGAAATCCGGCGGCGCAGGCGGGCGCATGGCGGTGGCAGGCGCCAGCGTCAACACCCGCCGCAACACCAGCAAGGCACCGGCAGAAGCGGCCAGCACACTGACCGTGACTCCGATTACCAGCGCCGCCGGATCCAGCCGAAACAGCAGAAACGGAAACTTGTAGTACAGCTGATAGAAGCCACTCATGGCACGCCCGGCCAGCATGCCCAGCCCGATTCCGACCAGGGCACCGCCCAGGGCAATCACCAGCACAAACTTCAGATAATGGGCCACCACTTCGGTGCCGGTATGCCCAAAGGCCTTGAGCAGGCCTATCTGCTCGCGCTCCGCCTGCACCATGCGCGACAGCACCATGTACAGCAGAAAGGCCGCCACCCCCAGAAACACCGGCGGCACGGTGCGACTGGACACCCGCAGCCCGGCGATCTCTTCCTCGATAAAGCGATTGGAAAGGTGATCCGCCAGTTCATAGGCACCCAAGGCACCATAGGCTGCCAGCAACCGATCCAGTTCGGCAATCAGCTCCTCTTCGCGAGCACCCCGCGCCATGGCGACCAATATCTCGTTGACGGCGCCCTCCAGATCGAAGGCCGCCGCCAGCACCGACTCCTGCATCCAGATCACCGCAAAGCGGCCGTCGTCGGGCACCAGCTCGCCCGGCGCTGTGGTGTACAGAAACTCCGGCGCCTGCGTCAGCCCTGCTATGGTCAGCCGCTGGCGCCCGCCGTTGATGGTCGCCAGCAGGGTATCGCCCGGTGCCAGGCCGCGCGCCTTGGCAAAGCCATTCAGCAGCAGAATTTCGTTGCGCCGGGTCGGATTGGGCAGGCGCCCCGCCGACAGCGCCAGCTGATTCAGCCGGTCCGGCAACGACAACATGCGGGCACGAATCGGCGCCGCCACCCCCGGCAGATTGAGCAGGGCGGCGCCATTGATGCGCCCCTCGGCCGCCGCCACCCCGGGCAGGGCCGCCACCTCGGCCAGCAGCCGGCGTGGCGCACGCTTGACCGGCGCAAAAATGTCCGCCAGCCGGTAACGCTGATAATAACTATCTCGGGTTTCGCTCAGCGAATTGACCAGGCCGTCCATCATCACCAGCAACATGACCCCCAGCGCGATCACCAGGGCGATGGCCAACGCCTGACCCTTCACTCGCCACAGATCACGCCCCAGCTTGCGATCGAGCATGCTTGTCATGGCGCTCCCCCTACCATTCGATGGCTTCGGCATCGAGCCGGTGATCATGAATCACCACCTCGCGAATGCCACCATCGGCAAAGTGGATCACTCGATGGGCCATGGCGGCGGTGGCCGCCGCGTGGGTGACAATCAGCACCGTGGTATTCAGTTGCCGGTTGACGTCCTGCAGGGCTCGAAGCACTCCCCGGCCGGTGTGGCTGTCCAGCGCCCCGGTCGGCTCGTCGCAGAACAGCACGGTAGGCCGCTTGGCAATGGCGCGGGCAATGGCCACCCGCTGCTGCTCGCCACCGGACAGCTGAGCAGGAAAATGATGGCCCCGTTCGGCCAGTCCCATCAGCGCCAGCGCCTCGTCTGCCGCCATCGGCTCGGTGGCCAGCTCGGTCACCAGCTCCACGTTCTCGCGGGCGGTCAGGCTGGGCATCAGGTTGTAGGACTGAAATACAAAGCCGACATGATGACGCCGATAACGGGTCAGCTGCGCCTCATTCATCGCGCTCAGTTCCCGATCGAAAAACCACAATTGCCCGCCGCTGGCCCGATCCAGACCGCCGAGCAGATTGAGCAGGGTCGACTTGCCGCTGCCGGACGGCCCCAGCAGCACCACCAGCTCGCCGGCCGGAATCTCCAGATTCACCCCGCGCAGCGCATGCACCGCGGCCGCCCCTTCACCGTAGACCCGGGTGAGATCCCGAGTACGAAAGGCGGGCAATCGAACATCCAGCGGTGTGGTCATGAAGGCACTCGTAGATAAGGCGACGGTTTAACAAAAGCCTAAGTGCTATCGCCCGGTGCCGCCATCACGCACGGCTCAGGTACCAGCTAAGCTTGAACTGTTCCCAACCGCCAATTACAGGAAACCAGAGCCATGCCTGCCTCTCATACGCTGATTGCCATGGAAATGGGCATAGATACTCACCAGGAGCCGGTGGTGTTCATGCGCGCCGACTGCGAGGTATGCCGGGCCGAAGGCTTCAACGCCAATACCCGTATCCAGATCGGCTTTGACGACCGCACCCTTATCGCCACCCTCAATGTGGTCACCGACAAGGTGCTGCCGCCCGACCATATCGGCTTCTCTCATATCGCCTGGCAGCGAATGGCGCTCAAGGGAGGAGAACGGGTGCAGATCAGTCATGCCCCCCTGCTCCATTCCATGAGCGCGGTACGCAAAAAAATCTACGGTCATACCCTCTCATCCCGTGAAATCCACGACATCGTGGCCGACATTACCGCACACCGTTATTCGGACATGCAGATTGCCAGCTTTATCACCGCCGGTGTCGACTGCCTCAACACCCAGGAAATCATCGCCCTCACCGAGGCCATGGTAGCCAGCGGCAAACGCCTGACCTGGCCCGCTACCCTGCAACTGGTCGACAAGCACTGCATCGGCGGCGTGCCCGGCAACAGAACCACCCCCATCGTAGTGGCCATCGCCAGCGCCTCAGGCCTGATCATGCCCAAGACCTCCTCCCGGGCCATCACCTCCCCCTCGGGTACCGCCGATACCATGGAGGTACTGACCCGGGTGCGCCTGAGCCTGGAGCAGATTCAGCAAACGGTGCGCCAGGTCAATGCCTGCCTGGCCTGGGGCGGCGCCGTCAACCTCAGCCCGGCCGACGACATGCTGATCCGCATCGAGCATGCGCTGGACATCGACGGCGTCGGCCAGCTGGTGGCCTCGGTGCTGTCCAAGAAGCTGGCCGCCGGCTCCACCCATGCGCTGATCGACATTCCCGTGGGGCCGACCGCCAAGGTACGCACTCAACACGAGGCCAAACATCTGGCCGGGCTGTTCGACACCGTTGGCCAGGCGCTGGGGTTAACAATGCGCTGCCTGATCACCGATGGTTCCCAAGCCATCGGCTATGGCATAGGGCCGGCACAGGAAGCGCAGGACATTCTGGCCGTGCTCAACAACGAGTCGCAGGCTCCCGCCGACTTGCGTGAACGGGCGCTGTTTCTCGCCGCCAATCTGCTGAACCTGGCCGGTAGCGGCACCCTGGAAGTCACTCAGGCCCGGGCGCAGGAAATACTGGCATCGGGTCAAGCCTGGGAACAGTTCAAGCGCATTTGCGAGGCTCAGGGCGGAATGAAGCAGATTCCAAAGGCCGCCCATCAGCTTGAACTGAAGGCCAGCCACAGCGGCACCTTGCTGGCCATGGATAACCGCCGCCTGTCGCGCCTGGCCAAGCTGGCCGGCGCGCCCATGTCTCCGGCGGCCGGCTTGCGCCTGCATATCAAACTCGGCCAGGCGCTGGCGCAGGAACAGCCGTTGCTGACTCTCTACGCCGACAGCCGGGGCGAGCTGGACTATGCGGCCGCCTATTACGCCAACAATCACGACATGTTCATGATTGGAGAAGCTTCATGACCCCCTTGCTGTTTGTGCTGGATGACGACCATCCGCTGCGCGCCCCGCTGTGCAGCGGCCTGAACGCCGACGCCGGCCGGCTGGAGCGGCGCCGCTTTCCGGATGGCGAAAGCTACCTGCGTATTCACGCCGATGTAAAAGACCGCCCGGTGCTGGTGCTGGCGGATCTGTCCCACCCCGACAGCAAGTTTCTGCCGCTGAGCTTTTTGTGCGACACTCTGAGAGAGCTGGGCGCCGGCCAGATTGGCCTGATTGCGCCCTATCTCTGCTACATGCGCCAGGACACCCGCTTTCACCCCGGAGAGGCGATAACGTCGCGCACCTTCGCCCGGCTGCTGTCGTCGCAAATCGACTGGCTGGTCACGGTGGATCCGCACCTGCATCGTTATCACAGCCTGGACGAAATCTATACCGTACCCGGCACCGTGGTGCAGGCCGCTCCCTTGCTGGCCGACTGGTTGGGCGAACAGCCGGAGCCGCTGCTGCTGGTGGGGCCGGATGC
>JAAEZO010000316.1 GCA_018222825.1 Gammaproteobacteria bacterium | reverse complement strand
ATCGCCTCCGCCATCGATGCCAAGTCCCCCTACACCAGCGGTCACTGCCAGCGCGTGCCCGAACTGACCCTGATGCTGGCCCGCGCCGCCCACCACAGCGAGCACGGCAACTATGCCGATTTTCGGCTTTCCGAGCAGGAATGGGAGGCTCTTTACCTGGCCTCCTGGCTACACGACTGCGGCAAGGTGGTGACCCCGGAGCATGTGATCGACAAGGCCACCAAGCTGGAGACCATCTATAACCGGCTGCATGAGATCCGAATGCGCTTCGAGGTGCTCAAACGCGATGCCGACATCGTTTACTGGCAGGGACGGGCCAACGGTGAAGACGAAAGCCTGCTCGCCCGGCAACGAGAACAACAACACCGACAACTGGATGATGACTTCGCCTTTATCGCCAGCCTGAACCAGGGCGGAGAAACCGTCAGCGAAGCGCAACTGGAGCGATTGAACCACATTGCCGAACGGCGCTGGTTACGTACCCTGAACAATACGCTGGGGTTGTCGTGGGAAGAACAACAGCGACGCGGCAACAGCGAACCCGCGCCGGCATGGGAGCCGCTGCTGGCCGACAAGCCCTGGCATCGGCAGCCCTACCCGGCCAAGGAGCGCATCGACCACGACAACCCCTGGGGAATTACCCTGGAGCAACCCGCACTCAAGCTGGATCTGGGGGAACGCTATAACCTGGCCATCGCCCGGGGCACCCTGACCCCGGAAGAGCGCTACACCATCAATGCCCACATGGTGCATACCCTGATCATGCTGAGTGAACTGCACTACCCCGACCACCTCGGCGATGTACCCATGCTGGCCGCCGGTCACCATGAGCGTATGGATGGCCGGGGCTATCCGCGCAGCCTGAAGGCCGGCGACTTGCCGTTACAGGCGCGAATGATGGCGCTGGCCGATGTATTTGAAGCCCTCACCGCCGCCGACCGGCCCTATAAAAAAGCCAAGAGCCTGAGCGAGGCACTAATCATAATGGCGAACATGGTCAGGGAACAGCACCTGGATTCAGGGCTGTTTCGCTTCTTTATCGAGCAGGAACTTTATCTGCAATACGGAAAACGCTTTCTCGCACCGGAACAGCTGGATTCGATAAACAAGCAGCAAATACTGGATTCAATATCGTGAACCCAATGATTGAGGTTCAGAAACGCAGATAGATCATCGTCAGCAGGGCCCCGCCCAGCAACAACTTATTTCTGAGTTTGCGCGGCATGTTGGCCAGCCGCCATAGCAGCCCGGCCCGGGGTAACTTGCTGGCCAGTTCCAGTAAATCCGGCCCGGTATGCTCCTGCTGCCGACGCAATTGATTGGTCAGCAGTTTCAGCCGCAGTGCCTCGGCTTTCAGCTGCAATAGCTGTTGTTCCTGTTGTAATGACTTGTGCATAGACTCAGTCCTTCAACGACCAATCAGACATGGTTTTCTTGCCCTGAATATAGGCAACGTCTTCCTGCAACTCGTGCAGCGTATCGGCCAGAAAACGGCGTTGGCTGGCAAGGTTACGGGCGATAGACCAGCATACCCAGCACATCAGCAACAGAAGTAGAGCCGACAGCCCGAAAAACACCCACAGCTTGGCCGAGTCGGACAACACCAGGTTCAAACCGAACAGCAGGCTGATATACGACATGAAGAACAGAAAAACCGCCATCAGCGCCAGCATGCCAAGGCGTACCATGCGCTCTTTCTGGGCAACAAACTCGATGCGGGCCATCTTGAA
>JAAEZO010000315.1 GCA_018222825.1 Gammaproteobacteria bacterium | reverse complement strand
TAACATTCTGGCCGGCATTTGTCTGTCTCGCCCTGACGGTCATCTATACCATCATCGACAAGCAGAACTTCATTGCCGGTACCTCAACGTTGAACAGCTTGATCATGGCCAACCTTTCCTGGCTGTTCAACCTCAGTGCCCTGCTTATGGTGTTTATTGCTGCCTATGCTTTTTGTGCACCGATTGGACGAGTGCGTATCGGTGGTCAAAAAGCGACACCGATGCTGACACCATTCCGCTGGTTTGCGGTTTCCTTAACTACCGTTATCGCCATGGGCATCCTGTTCTGGTCGGTGGCGGAGCCGGTTCTGCATTATCACGAACCTCCGCAGTCTCTGGGAATTACGCCCGAAAGTGCCGAGGCGATGCGCTTCTCGATGTCTACGATCTTCGTGCACTGGACCATAACGCCATACGCTATCTATACCGTTGCTGCTCTGGCATTTGCGCTGGCGTTTCATAATCTTAAGCTGCCGTTTTCCATCGGATCCATGCTACGCCCGGTGCTGGGGCGCTGGGTCGATGGTATCGGTGGCCAGGTGGTCGATGGACTGGCGCTGTTCTCGGTGGTGCTGGGCATGTCGGCAACCCTGACTTCGGGTCTGCTGGTGATCGGCGACGGCATGGAGTCGGTGCTGGGTATCGAAAAAAGTGCGGCCGGGTATGCGGTCATCGCGATTGCCATTATCGGGTCTGCCATCATATCGGCCGCGTCCGGTCTTTACCGCGGCATTCAGACCTTGGCTCGCATCAATACCTGGCTCTACTTTGTCGGCGCCCTGTTCATCTTTATCGTGGGCCCGACAGCTTTCATTCTGTCTCTGGGAGTCGAGTCACTCGGGGTTTATCTGTCGGACTTCTTTGCGCGCAACCTGGTGACCGGGGCTTCCGGTAACGACCAGTGGCCGGGGTGGTGGACTGTTGCCTTTTTTGCCAGCTGGTTCGCCTGGGCGCCGCTCAGCTGCCTGTTCCTCGGTAAAATCGCACGTGGCTATACGGTGCGTCAGTTCATCATCGTCAACCTGTTGCTGCCTTCGCTGTTTGGGTTCCTGTGGTTCAGTATCTTCAGTGGTTCCTCACTGTATTTCGATACCATCCTGGGCGGGATCATGTATCAGGCCTATCAGGATAAGGGTTTTGCCTCGGTGATTTATGTGCTGTTCGATCAGCTGCCCGGCAGCACCTTGCTCAGCGCGCTGTTTATCTTCGCCTGTTTTATCACCTTTATCACAGCAGCCGACTCCAATACCGATGCCATCGGTGGCCTTTGCATCAAGGGCGTTAATGCGGAAAACCTTAAGTCTCCGCTGTGGGTCAAGGCGACCTGGGGCTGCGCCATCGCCTTTGTGGCTTGGATCAGTGCGAGTTATATCGGCGTCGATGCGATCAAGATGCTATTCAACCTGTCGGGTGTGCCGGGCATGTTGATTGTGCTGGGTGCGGGATTTTCTTTCCTGAAGCTGGCGCAGAGGGTGCAGATCGACGGCCAGATTGTCGAGCTCAAGCCCAGTGTAATGGCCGAGATGGAAGCAGGCGCCGAGCCCGTACGTGCAATGCCGGCAGCTGGCTTGCCACAGGAATAAGCAATTCAGCTTTGTGATAAATGGAGCCGGATAGACCCGGCCCCACTACTCTGATTGAGGATTAAACATGCAATACGTAAGACTTGGCCAGTCCGGCCTGAAAGTATCCCGTCTGTGCCTCGGCACCATGAACATGGGCTCGAAGGAAT
>JAAEZO010000314.1 GCA_018222825.1 Gammaproteobacteria bacterium | reverse complement strand
CCAGAATGCTCGGCGGCCAGCTGTTCCAGCTCGGCACGGGCCGGTATATCCGCCTCGGTGCGGCACAGATGCAGAAAGTGTACATCGTCGAGTTGTCCTCGATCCGCCAGCGCCCGCAACATCGACAGCATGGGGGTGACACCGGAACCCGCCGACAGCAGCAGATAACGTTTCGCCGGCTCAAGGGTAAAGTCACCGGCCGGGGCATGTGCCAGCACCATCTTGTCCGGCTGCCATGTGTCGGCCAGCCAGTTGGATACCAGCCCGTAAGGCTGGCGTTTGACGCTGATGCCGTAACGGCCCGGTCGGGTCGGGCTTGAACTCAGGGTGTAATAACGTAAATGACGCTGCCCGCCGATATCGAACGCCAGCGGTAAATGCTGACCCGGCTGGTAATCGGCCAACGGCTTGCCGTCCGCCGCTTCCAGCCAGTAGGTATCCATGTCTCGGGCCAGGGGTTCGCGAGCCACACATTGCAACAGCCGACGCCTGGGCGCGGCGTCCGGGTAGATAGGCGCGCTGGCGTATTCAAGCACTTCCACCTCGTCACCGAGTTGAATCTGCCCCTCGTTGAGCGGCACCAGGTTCTGACCAAAATAAACGTCGCCGTCCTCTCCCCGCCGGTAACGCAGCAGCGTCGTCAGCGGCTCTTTCAGACGGTTGAAGTCTTCCGTACCCGGCTCTATGGTGGTCATCACACAACGACTGCAGGGCTTGGCCACCAGAAACTCCACCTCACCGATGCGAATGCGCCGCCAACCGTCTTCTTCGAAAGCCCGGGTGCCTTTCACCACCAGGTTGGTGCGAAACTGGGACATTTCCATACGGGCATCGGCGCGCAGGTTGAGATCGGCCAACGAAGCTTCGGAGATCAACAGCAGCGGGTAGCCGTCGGCAAAACTGACCGCATGACCCAGCTTGTCGCGATAACGGCCGGATTGCTCGCCGACCCACAGCAACTGAACCGGTTGTTCCAGGATCTGGCTAAACCAGGCGTCATATTCAGGATGGGTACTCCAGGCGGTAAACCGATCGTCCCACACGGCGGTGGTGATCGGTTGCAGCCCGAACTGCCGATGACGCACGGCCAGCCGCTCATCGCCATACTGCAGATCCAGCCCCCCGGCTACCGGCGTCACCACAATAGACGGTATGCGTGGGTGGGTACGAGCGGTCACGAAGCTGCCATCGGGCCTGGCCAGCATATAGCGGCGATCACCGGTGAGTCCCTCGCGGGACACCCAGTTCTGCGCGACCGAGACCGCCGCCGCCGACTTGATCGGATAAAGATTCAGTCCCGTGATCACCGCCATATTATTTCACCTTTATACTTAGTATCAGTTTACAAAAGCAGCCCAAAGGGTAAGGTTCGGTACATACCGCCACTTTCATCGTATTAACGGAGTAGAAATGACTATTGAACGTCAACAGGTTGGCCAGCGCATGAGCCGTATCGTCAAGCACAACGGTACCATCTATCTGTGCGGTCAGGTCTGCAAGGATGCCACCAAGGATATTACCGAGCAAACTGTGACCATGCTGGACAAGGTGGATGAGCTGCTGCTGGAAGCCGGTTCCAGCCGCGAACACATGCTGTCCGCCACCATCTATCTGAATACCATGGCCGATTTTGCCGCCATGAATGCGGTATGGGATGCCTGGGTGCCACAAGGACACGCCCCGGCCCGCGCCTGCGTGGAAGCCGCCATGGCTCGCCCCGAGTTGCTGGTGGAAAT
>JAAEZO010000313.1 GCA_018222825.1 Gammaproteobacteria bacterium | reverse complement strand
CTTCATGTTGAAGCTGGTCAAACTAAGCATTTAAGCACCGTGATTTTTCAAACATTTCATCTTGTTCACACTGTTACGACTATTAGCTCACACCACATTTGTATCGAGAGTCAGAGGGAGTGCCAAGATGAATGCCAACGAATTAGCCGCACACTGGATGCCGTTTACCCCCAACAAGGCTTTCAAGGCCAAGCCGCGCATGCTCACCGGAGCCAAGGGCATGTACTGGACCACGGACGATCAGCGTCAGGTGCTGGATATGACCGCCGGCCTCTGGTGTTGTAACGCCGGCCATGGCCACCCGCATATTGCCGAAGCCATCGCCCGTCAGGCCAGAACGCTGGACTATGCTCCCTGCTTCGGCTTTGGCCATCCATTGTCGTTCGAATTATCGGAGCGGCTGGCCCAGCTGGCACCGGGTAACCTCAACAAGGTTTTCTATACCAATTCCGGTTCCGAGTCGGTGGAAACCGCCTTGAAAATGGCGCTCGCCTATCACCATGCGCAGGGTAATGGCGGCAAGCAGCTGTTTATCGGACGGGAGCGCGGCTATCACGGCGTGAATTTCGGCGGCATCTCGGTGGGTGGGCTGACGAACAACCACAAGGCCTTTGGTCAGTGGATCCCCAATGATCACCTGACGCACACGCAGGATCTGGAACTGAACGCCTTCTCCCACGGTTTGCCGCTGCACGGTGGTATCGACAAGGCCAATGAGCTGGAAAAGCTGATCAAGCGTCACGATGCCAGCCGTATTGCCGCCGTGATCATCGAGCCCATTACCGGTGCCGGTGGCGTGCTGCCGCCCCCGGTTGGCTATCTGAAACGCATTCGTGAAATCTGCGATCAGCACGGCATTCTGCTGATTTTCGACGAGGTGATCTGTGGTTTTGGTCGTACCGGCGATGTCTTTGCCAGCCAGACCTTTGACGTGGTACCCGACATCATGACCACCGCCAAGGGCCTGACCAACGGTGCCGCTCCCATGGGTGCCGTACTGGCCGGGGATCATATCTACGATGCGGTGGTCGAGCACGGAGGTCACGGGGTTGAGTTTTTCCACGGTTATACCTATTCCGCTCATCCGCTGGCCTGCGCCGCTGCCATGGCGACCCTGGACGTTTACGAGCAGGAGTCGCTGTTCCACCGTGGTGCCGCCGACGGCGATATTGCCCGCTATTTCGAGCAGGGCCTGCATAGCCTGAAAGGGCTGCCGGGAGTGGTGGATATTCGTAACTACTCGCTGATTGCGGCGGTCGAGTTTGAACCCCTGGCCGGCAAGCCCGGTGCCAGTGGCGGCATGATACAGACCGCCGCCTGGGAGCAGGGCATGATGCTGCGCTCGCTGGGCGATGCCATCGCCATGTCGCCTCCGCTGATCATCGATAAATCGCATGTTGATCAGGCGATTGGCATTCTCGAATCCAGCATTAGGCAGCATCTGGGCTAATCTCTCTGCCGGATGAAAAAAGGGCTGCATGAGCAGCCCTTTTTATGGCCAGAAAATCTCGAAGCGAGACGTGCAGCAATCGGATTTCGCGGGAACCAAGGGCTCAGTATTTTGGGGCTATCGATAGTAAAAAGGCAGACCGCTGGGTCTGCCTTTTTTATGTTATGGCTTAATCGAATCAGGCGACGGCGGTGCCTTCCTCGACCTGGGCCTTCACCTTGTCGACGATATAACCGCCGATGGGAATGGCAGAGGTGGCCGCCGGTGACGGGGCGTTGCAGACGTTGA
>JAAEZO010000001.1 GCA_018222825.1 Gammaproteobacteria bacterium | reverse complement strand
CAAACACAGCCTGCGCGCCGGACAGAGCCTGATCGTCGCGGCCAACGCCGGGTAACGAACACAACGCTAAGCTTTTCAGCTATTAATGAACGCCAAGAGCCGCAATGCCAGTCATTGCGGCTCTTGGCGTTCCCGCACCTCACGATATTCTGTCTGACCGCTGCCGGCTTACGGCCTGTCTCTTAGTCACAAGTTTTGTCAATCTTAACGAGGCCATCAGACAAAGCGCACTGCTCAGCCGACACGCCGTAAACCCCTCCCTGGGGGCTCAAACCGCGCCATCCTTGGCGCGGATGGTCGGCTGAGCAGATACCCTTTGCCCTCCCGTCGGCAGCGGAGTGGTCTGTCAGCGGCGCTCACCGACGACGCTGAGCCCGGAAAGAGGCGGCTGGGATAGACTCAGCCGACCATCACATGACAGGACGTCATGTGCTGAGCGTCGCAGGGATGCGGTTTAGCGTGTCGGAAGAGGCTACCCAGTTGCCTCTGAGCATATCTTATGGACTGATAGACTTGTGACCAAGAGACAGGCTTACGGCTTATCGCTGCTCTTCACCCTGAAGCTGGCTTTGAGCGGGCCGTGATCGGAAGCCTCGGAGCGCATGCTTTGCACATCATCCAGCTCCAGCCCGCGATAAAACACCGCGTCCAGCGGATAACCGGCAAAACGGGTGCGGTGATCCGGCATGGGAACCGCTTCGCTCAGCTGCTCCTGCTCGGCCCAGCGGTGCAGCAAACGCTCGCGGCGTGGGTTCCAGCGATTAAAGTCACCGGCCACAATGACCGGGCCACCATAATTTTCGATAAAACCGCTGATCCGATCCAGCTGTTGCTGATAGGTTCGGCCCCGCAGCGAAAAATTTACCGCATGCAGATTCACCACCAGCAACTGCTGCTCTGCGCCTTCAAGCGAGTAGTAACTGAACAACAGCGACTTGGGAATTCGGGTCGCCGGCTCTCTGATGCGTTGCCCGCACACCCGGGACGCCTGCCCCACAGCGGCCGTCAACACGCCATTGGCCTGCTGCTCCCAGTTGAATGCAACCACCTGAAACCAGTGATAATTCCGCTTTTGCAGCCATTGTTCCAGCTCTGGGCTGCTGCGGGCTTCCTGCAACAACAACAGCTCGCTGCCGTCTGCCCAGTGATTCAACTCCCGTTGCCAGTCGCCCTGCTGCTTGTAGATATTCCAGCTCAACAGCGAAAAGGCAGCGGGCAACGGCCGGCTGCCATTCAGCGAGGGGTGCAGGCATTCAGCCGTCATGGGGGCGAATCCATCGCTTAACAGCACGGTTTCCGGCACTTCCGGGCACCCGCTCAGCAGCAGCGCCGACGCCAGCAGCCCGGCCTTAAGCGGAAGGCTGGGCGGCACGGGGGCGTCCGTTCTCGTCGATAGCCACGTACACAAACTGTGCGCCGGCCACTCGGTAGCGGGGGCCGTTTTCCGGTACCAGCACCGGCTTGACCCAAACCTCGACCTTGACGGTAATGGAGCTGCGCCCCACCTTGGCAAGCTCGCCGTAACAGCACACCACATCCCCTACCTGCACCGGACGCAGAAAGGTCATGTCGCTTACCGCCACTGTGCATACCCGTCCCAGGGCAATTTCGTTGGCCAGCAAGCTGCCACCCAGATCCATCTGCGACATGATCCAGCCACCGAAGATATCGCCATTGGCATTGGTATCGGCCGGCATGGCCATGGTGCGCAACAGCAGTTCTCCCCTGGGGGTTTGTTGATCGGTCATCGCGTTCACGTCTCCTATCGGACATATAAAGTGGGCATAATAATCAGCCGGCCCGTCGGCCGCAATTTCCAACCTGAAAAGAGGTGTTATGAAGGTCATTGTCGCATCGCTCAACCCGGCCAAAATCGAGGCCGCCCGCCTGGCTCTTGAGCAGATATTTCCGGATAACCGCTGTCAGGTCAGCGGCCTGGCCGTACCGTCCGGCGTGGCCGAGCAGCCCATGAGCGATACCGAAACCCTGGCCGGTGCCCGCAATCGGGCTTTGGCGGCACGGGCGGCACACCCCGAGGCCAGCCTGTGGATTGGCATGGAAGGCGGTATCGACCGGGTTCAACAGCACAGCATCACCTTCGCCTGGCTGCAGGTGCTGGGACCGGGGCTGGACAACGCCGCCCGCAGCGCCAGCCTGACGCTACCGCCGTTCGTCGCTCAGGCGGTGGCCGAGGGGGAAGAGCTGGGCCATGCCATGGATCGGCTGTTCAACCTCAGCAACTGCAAGCAGCAGGGCGGCGCCATCGGGGTGCTGACCCGCAATCTGCTGGACCGGCGCCGGGTATATAAGGATACGCTGCTGCTGGCGCTGGCGCCCCTGCTCAGCCCTGAGCCTTACGCGCTGCCAGCCACGCAAACCAGTCCGTTACCCGGTATTCAAGACCGAGCCAGCGACTGAGCGCACTGCCGTCGATCCGCTTTCCCTCGCCGCCGCCGTCGAATTGCGGCGCTGGCAAGTCGCGCAGCAGCGCCGCCCGAGTATAAAATTCACGACGGCTGGGGTGGTGCGGCGCGCTGGCATTAAGCACCTCCGGCCAGTCGTGACGGGCCAGAATGGCGGGAATAAAGCGCAACAGATCTTCCTGCGCCACCAGATTCACCGGCTCCTCACCGCCCTCGAAACGCCGCCCGGCCAGAAAACGCCCCGGCTCACGGTTACCGCCGACCAGACCGGACAGCCGCAGGCACAACACCTGCGGGATGCCACTGTGGCGTACCGCCTGCTCTGCCGCCAGCATGCGATCGCCCCGGGCCGAGTCCGGTGCGGCATCCGCCTCGGTCTTGCGCCCGAGCCCGCCATACACCGAGGTCGCGCTGGTAAACAGCAGCCGTGTCACCCCGGCCCCGGCGGCAAGCGACGCTACCCGCCCCAGGGTCTCGGCATAATCGTCCACCTTGCCCGGCGGTACGCACAGCACCAAGGTGTCCGCGACCAAATCGGCCGGCCAGGCAGACGGCAGCGGTGCGTTGATGTCCCACACCCGCGCCTTGATGCCCTCGGCTCTCAGGCGTTCAGCCTTTTCCTTCGAGGTGGTGGTACCGGCCACGCGATAGCCCTGGGCTTGCAGTGTCTTCGCCAACGGCTCGCCCAGCCAGCCCAGCCCCATGATGACGACGTTTGGTTCAGCACTCGGTTCAGTAGACATGATTCAGCTCCGCCGGTTTGATAAAGGTTTTTTTCTGCCCCAGCACGTCCTGATAAATCACCGAAAATGCCAGCACGTTCTGTACATAACCCCGGGTTTCCCGATAGGGAATGTTTTCTATCCACACATCCATCGGGCGGCTGCCACTGTCGTTCAGCCAGCGGTTAATGCGTGAAGGGCCCGCGTTATAGGCGGCGATGGCCGGAATCCGGTTGTTATCATAACGCTGCAGCAGCTCCTTGAAATAACTGGAGCCCAGTTGCACGTTGACCTCGGCGTGATAGACATCGGCCGGGGTTTGATAGTCACTGATGCCGTGTTTGCGCGCGGTTTCCCGGGCGGTAGCCGGCATCAACTGCATCAAACCACCGGCACCAACCGGCGAGCGCGCCTGTTCATAAAAGGCACTCTCCTGACGGGCGATGGCAAACAGCGTGGCCTCCTCAACCCCCAGCTTGCGGGCCTGGCGCTGGAAGATATTCCGATAAACCACCGGAAAACGCAGATCCAGATGATCCCAGGCGCGCACCTGAATGCTGGCCACGATGGATTTATCGTACCAGCCCCGGCTCAGGGCCAGACTGCCCAGCGCCACACCATCGGCTTTATTGACCCGGCCCAGCAGGTGATACCACTCGGTACGTGCCGCGGTCTTGTTGCCCAGCGCCAGCCACTCTTCCACCCGCAATAACGCCGGCCATTGCCTGCGTGCCTGGCTCAAAGACGGGGCCGATGGCACCGGCTGCTCTTGCAAATCATACTGATGACGGCCCTGCTGCGCCGCCAAAAAACCGTAGTAGTCCCGGTTTTGCGCCGCCTGTTGCCAGACCTTGTCGCCCTCGGCATGGCGGTTCTGGGCCTTCAATGCCCTGCCCCGCCAGTATTGCCAGCGACTGTCCTGTTGCGCTTCGGCCGGCAGTTGGTCAATCCAGCCGGGCAAAGTACGCCAGTCCTGCTCCCAGATAGCCAGCCGGGCTCGCAGCTCGAACAAGTCCGCATCACCCACTACCGGCAGGCGGCTGTCGAGCCAGCTGCGATAATCCCGGGTACGATTGAACATCAACCGCCGGGCCAGTTGCCGCTCTATGCCGGCCACCTGCTGCTGACTCAGGTCTGACTGACGCCGATATTTGGGATAAAGACTCATCACCAGCTCGGGTCGGGTATCTGCCAGTCGAGCCAGCGCCACTGCCAGCGCATCCTTGTGACGTACCGTACCGGCGGCCAGCAAGCTGGAGCCCGCCAGCAATTCGGGCTTCTTGTCCAGCGACAGCAAGAAGTCACCGGCCGGGCGAGCCGCGGAACTCAACTGGCGACCAAGATAGGTCATCAGGCCGTCCTGGCGCTGGTCGTATGCCAGCAACATCCGTTGCCAGATTTGTTCATCGCCTCGCCCGCCAACGCTGGCCCAGGCATCAAACAAGGGATCGCAGATATCGGGCCGGGAATAACCATGCAACCACAGCTTTTCCGCCCCGGCGATGGCCGTGGCTCTGTCTCCGGTTGCCCATTTGGCTCGGTAATGTGCGCACTGCAATTCAACGCTGTTGGGCAGAGCGGGATAGAGCGCCAGAAATTCCCGCCAGCGCTGCTCCCGCGCCAGCCGGAACAAATAACGACGTTCTAGCCGGTCGGCCAGCAAGGAGTCGGCATAACGACTCATGAACCCGGTGACCTGTGCCGTGGTCAGCTGGTTCATGCGATCGGCAAGATATTGATAATCGAGATACACCGTCAATGGATAGGCATCCAGCCCTTTGCGCAGCCGTTCATAGGCGGGTACGTCATTTTTTTTCAGCGCCTGCTCAGCCTGCCGATATTGCTCACGCAGCGGCGAGGCCTGAACGTTCCATCCCAGGCTTAACAGCAGCAGTCCCACTCCCAACCAGCCCCTCACGGCGCACTCCCTCAAATGGCGATATAGAGCGCTATCCTAAGGAATAGTGACAACACTGCCAATGGGGCGCGATAAATTCTCTTTTTGCGTCAGCCAGCGGCCGCCGGCACAGGTCAATACCGGTCGTTGTGGTACGGCAGAGGTAAGCGTTACCACGGCACTGAATGAGTATGGATATGGGTATGGCCTGGCGAGTCGCGAGAGGGTCATTCACGAAAGGAGAGAAACGTACGAAATTATTTATCCGATCGAGTCTGGCCTGTTTCACTCATTCCTGACAAGGGCTTTTTGGTGGGAGCAGCGGCTCGATCACAGATTTTTACCAGAGCGGCAGAAGGGGCTGCGAAAGTTGATCAAAGTCACAAAATTAAACTACTGTCAGGGTAGTCTGAAGCCGTACACAAACACAGAAACACCTCAGGGGGTCTATATGTCCATTACCATTACCAGCAACGTTATCGACATCTCTCCCGCTATTCGTGAACGGATTGAAAGTCGCTTCGAGAAGCTGAACCGGCGACAGGTTGCGCTGATCAGCCCCCATGTCATCATTCAGAAAGAGGGACAAAACTATCTGGTGGAAGCGACCGCAGGTGTTCCTAACGATACCCTTTTCGCCCAGGCAGAAGATGAAAACCTGTACGCCGCCATCAAGGAGCTGGGACAACGACTGGAGCGCCAGCTGAACCGTTATGCCGACAAGCCGCTGGCCCAGCGCACCCAGACCGCTCAGCCGGTAGCCGTGGACGAAGAAGAGTAATCCACCGGGCTCGGGAGGCGGCTTTTCCCTCCTGAGCCATCGATATCCATCGCCAAGGGTGTGCAGGCGGTAAATGGCAAAAGCGTCCATTTACCGCCTTTTGCTATCCAATCCCACCTTGCCGCCAAAAATTCCCGGAAAAGGCTTGCCCTTGCCGCCGCTTTTCAGTATTTCTATCAGTGTATATATCAACTTAGAGAATTGCCGTGTCTTTATCCCTGTTTTTCTTTCGCTTCTTTTTTGCATCCTGCTTGTTTACATCGTAAACGGGGCGGCATCTGGTCTGGCAAGAAATAAGCGAAAGACGAACAGACAAGCCTCCCACCGGGAGGCTTTTTTATTAGCTGATACTTTTTTAGGTACAAGGGAAGCCCTATTCATGAATCTGGATGAAATCAGAACCCACATCAGCCGCCTCGACAAGGAACTGCTGACCCTGCTGGCCAAACGCAAGGGCCTGAGTCTGGAAGTGGCCCGCAGCAAGCTGGAAAATCCGCGACCGATTCGGGATCAGGTACGGGAGCAGGCACTGCTGGTGGAGCTGATCAACCAGGGCCGCCAGCTGGGGCTGGACGCCCATTACGTCACCCAGCTTTACCACACCATCATCGAAGACTCGGTACTGTCGCAGCAGGCGCTGCTGCAGGACCTGCTCAATCCCCAGGATGAAGTGCCGGCGATCAGCGTGGCCTTTCTCGGCCTGCGCGGCTCCTACTCCAACATGGCCGCGCGCAAGTATCTGTCCCGCTTTCAGGCCACCATGGTCGAGCATAACTGCGAAACCTTTCAGCAAATTTTCGATACCGTCGAGTCCGGTCAGGCCCAGTACGGCATTCTGCCCATCGAAAACACCAGCTCGGGCGCCATCAACGACGTGTTCGATCTGATGCAGCACACCAGCCTGTCCATCGTCGGCGAACTGACCCAGCCGATAGAGCATTGCCTGCTGGTGGCGGTAGACACCGACGTCAGCAAACTCAAAACCCTGTACACCCACCCTCAGGTGTATCAGCAATGTTCCCAGTACCTGAAGACGCTGCCGGGCGTCAAGGTCGAATTCTGTGCCGCCTCCTCCAACGCCATGGAACTGGTGGCCAGCCTCAAGCGAGACGATATCGGCGCCATGGGCAGCGCCGACGGCGGTGAACTGCACGGCCTCAAGCCGCTGGTACGCGGCCTGGCCAACCAGAAGCAGAACATGACCCGCTTTATCGTGGTCGCGCGCAAGCCGGTGGAAGTGGCGGCGCAAATCCCCGCCAAAACCAGTTTCATCATGTCCACCGGCCAGCAGAGCGGCGCCCTGGTAGAAACCCTGCTGGTGCTGCGCAGTCATCACATCACCATGACCAAACTCGAGTCCCGCCCCATTATCGGCAACCCATGGGAAGAAATGTTCTATGTGGATGTGGCGGCCAACGTCAACAGTACCGAGATGCAGGCGGCGCTGAAAGAGCTGAAGGACATCGTCCGTTTCATCAAGATACTGGGCTGTTATCCCAGTGCCGAGGTGGCGCCGACCCGCATTCCCTCCAAGGCACTGAGCCAGGGTAACGCCGGTGCGCCGGCAGCGCCCGCCCTCAGCCCTGCCGACAAGAATGCCGGAATGTCACTGCAGATTGGCCGCTTTTACATGAGTCATCAGGAGCCACTGCTGGCCGCCATGCTGGCGACCTGGACCGACCGCTCCAGCTTGCAGGAAACGGCGCGACGCCTTAAAGAACACGGCGGTCAGGTACTGGCCGCTCCCTGTTTCGGAACCGGTGATACCAGTCAGCAACAACAGCGGCTGCAGCAGTTGCGCGAGATTGCCGCCCAGTTTGATCTGGCCGCCATGACCCTGGTGCACACCCCGGAGCAGCTGAGCCGGGCGGCAGAGTCCCTCGATTTGCTGCTGCTGCAACCCATCGAGGGTCGACGCGACGAACTGCTGACAGCCGCCGGTCGCAGCACCCGCCCGGTATTGCTGCCACTGGCAGACAAGCAGGAACAGACTCTGGCCGAAGCCGAGCAGATACTGACCGAGGGTAACCAGCAACTGGCCTTGCTCGACACTCAGAGCCGTTCGCTGCCCGAATTACTGCGCCTGCAACAACAGAGCCGCCTGCCCCTGCTCAGCCAGCTGCCGGGCCAGGACAGCCTGCTGCCCAATCTGGGCCATGCCCTGAAGGAAGCCGGCATTCAAGGCTTCTGCATTAGCCTGCATGAAGAGGACGACATGGTCCCGCTGCAGCAACTGGCCCAGCGCCTGTATCAGGACTAAAGATAAAAAAACGGCGCCGAATGTTCGGCGCCGTTTTTCATTTCAGGCTTTAGCGTTTTCTGTTCACGCCCTACCTTTCACACCCTGCACCATCAATCCGCATGATGACGACTGTCGTTGGCCTGGGCCAGCAGAATGCGGCTTTCCTTGAGGAAGGTGTCGGCATAGTCGCCGAAAAATTCGCTGACGGTGGAAAACTGCTGCACGAAGGCGTCGCGCTTGCCCTGCTCCAGCTGCTCCAGCAGTTCGCCAAAGCGGCGATGGTAGCGACGGATCATCTCCAGATTGCCGGGCGACGACAGAATGATGTCGGCATACAGCACCGGATCCTGAGCAAACAGACGACCCACCATGGCCAGCTCCAGCCGGTAAATGGGCGAACTCAGCCGCAACAGTTGCGCCAGATCCGCCTGTTCGGCACAGAGGTGAGCACCGTAGGCAAAGCTGGTGAAGTGGCGCAGGGCCTGGACCAAGCTCATGGCCTTGTCGTGCTCGTCGGCACTCACCGCCTGCAGACGTGCGCCCCAGATACGCATCTGGGCCAGCAGCCATTCATACTGCTCGGCGCCACGGCCTTCGCTGTAAATAATCACCTGCTTGGCCAGGCTGGAGACATCGGGCCCGAACATGGGGTGCAGCCCCAGTACGGGACCGGTGTGCACCTGCAACATGGCGGCCAGCGGCTCGGCCTTGATACTGGTCAAGTCGACCAGCAGGCAGTCGTCGGCCAGGCGAGGCAGTTGCTCGATCACCGCGACTGTCTGATCGATGGGTACCGCCACCACCACCAGGCCCGCGCCGGCCAGCAGCTGGTCGGCCCTATTCCAGTCGTCTTTTTCCAGGATCTCGACCGGGTAACCGGACAGGGTCAGCAGATGTGCAAACAGGCCACCCAGCTGACCGGCACCGCCGATCACCACCGCCTTGCCCAGGCTGGGGTTCATGCACTTGAAGCCGGTGTCTTTTTCGCTGGCATACGACTCGCGCATGGCGCGGCGCAACACGTCTTCAATCAAGTCTGGCGGCACGCCCCGCGCCTCGGCTTCGGCCCGGCGGCGGGCCAACATGGCTGCTTCACGGTCGGGGGCATAAATCGGCACCCCCTGGCGGCTCTTGACTTCCCCTACACCCGCCACCAGTTTCAGGCGGCGGGCAAACAGTTCAACCAGTTGCTGGTCAACTTCGTCTATCTGATCCCGCAGGACAGCTAATTCATCTACCATTGGTCCCATCCCAATTACAAAAGCACCGGCCCTTCCCGGACTCGGTGCTCTATTATGCCTGTGAACCGCCGGCGGGGACAGTCGCCCCGCAGCGTCAGGCGGCTCTATTCAATATAGAGAGTAGCCGCAAAGGTCCTACCCTCAGCCCAGTCGGGCCTTCAAGGGCGCGGCCAACTGCTGGTGACAACGTTTGAGCAGCTCGGCGGTGGTGTCCCAGTCGATACAGGCATCGGTAATCGATACCCCGTAGCGCATCTCGCTGCGCGGCTGTTCACTGGACTGGTTACCTTCATGCAGATGCGACTCCAGCATGATACCGAGAATGGACTGGTTGCCTTCCTGAATCTGATGTACCACGTTCTCGGTCACCAATGGCTGCAGGCTGTAATCCTTGTTGGAGTTGCCATGACTACAGTCCACCACCAGGCTGGGCGACAGGCCGGCCGTCACCATCGCCTTTTCGGCCAGCGAGACATTGACCGAGTCATAGTTCGGGTGCTTGCCGCCACGCAGTATCACATGGCCGTCCGGGTTACCCTGAGTGACCAGCAGAGCGACCTGCCCTTCCTGATTGATGCCCATGAAGGCATGGGACTCTGCCGCCGCCTTCAGCGCATTGATGGCGGTGCCCAGGTTACCGTCGGTACCGTTCTTGAAGCCGACCGGCATCGACAGGCCGGAAGCCATCTCTCTGTGTGTCTGGGATTCGGTGGTACGGGCACCGATGGCCGACCAGGAAAACAGCTCGGCCAGATACTGGGGGCTGATCGGATCCAGCGCTTCGGTGGCCAGCGGCAGTTCCAGCTCGGCCAGCCAGCACAGCAGCTCGCGGGCCTTGTGCAGTCCCTGCTCTATATCGAAAGTGCCGTCCAGGTGAGGATCGTTGATAAAGCCTTTCCAACCGACGGTGGTGCGCGGCTTCTCGAAATAGACGCGCATCACGATATAAAGGCTGTCACTGTATTCATCATGCAGTTTTTTGAGGCGGGTTGCGTACTCTTTGGCTGCGTCGATATCGTGAATGGAACAGGGACCGCAGATCACCAGCAGGCGGTGATCCTTGCGCTGAATAATATCGGAAATGGTGTGCCGGGCCTGGCCGATGTACGACAGCGCCTGCTCGGAGATAGGCAACTTGGCTTTCAGCTCTGCCGGGGTAATCATGACCTTCTCGGATCGAATATGGATATTATTCAGTGTGTCTTTCTGCATGATGACATCCTCACTTGTAAACAATTCATTACAACCAAATAAAAAGAAAAACAGCGCCATATTTGACATCATGTTATTTCTTTCTTACGCAACCACTTTCACCTTACCAAGGCCGGGCCGCCTTGCAAAGCCTGATAGTGCGCAAAAATCGGTTATTTTATGCTGTCAGCGGCAAGTGGCTATAAAAAAGCCAGAAAGCCGCAGCCGCCGGGGTGGCTATACTCAGGCAAATGGAGACATTTCATGGATAAACATCAATATCAGCAATTGGTGGTCAGCTTTCGCCGCATTCTGGATCACTACGCGGTGGATTATCGGCAGAGTCCGCCCTCCTATAACCACGACACCCTCTACGATCACCAGTGCCGGCTGATTATCGATGAAGTCGGCCAGAGCTGGGAGCGACATTATGGCTACCGGCCCAGTGCCATGCTGCTGCACAAGGCGCTGTTTGCCGCCGAACAAAGCCGCCGGTTTCGCCCGCCCTGGTATCGAAAGTGGCTGTGCTTCTTTCAGCGCTTCAATGCCGGTCGCTAACCCTTGAAACCGCACGACTTTACCTGACACAGCACCATTGATTTCAGCTGTTATTGCGCTTGGTATCTGCCATGATGCGGTCCCTTTTATCGGAGCCTGGTGATGCAACGACTGCTTCGTTTTTTCTTTCAGGGTCTGTTGATCCTGCTGCCGTTCGTATTGACGGTGTATCTGGTTTATCTGATTTTCAATCTGCTGAACGAAACCCTGTTTTCGGTGCTGGGCTCGGTGCTGCAATTGGTGGTACCGGCATTGGAAGCAGGCTGGGTTGCCGATTTGGCCGGTGGCCTGCTGACCCTGGCGGTGATCATTCTGACCGGCATGTTTGCCTCTTTTTATCTCGGGCGTTTTTTTCTGTCTCTGTTCCACAGTGTGCTGTCCCGGATCCCGCTGGTTAAACTGCTCTACAACTCGCTAAGCGACTTGTTCAATGCGCTGATCGGGGATAATAAAAAGTTCAACAAACCGGTGGCGGTCAGCCTGATGGGGGGAGAGATACAGCTGCTGGGCTTTATCACCCGGGAAGACATGACGGAGTTTGGGCTACAGGGCAAGGTCGCCGTCTACCTGCCCCAGTCCTATAATTTTGCCGGTAATCTCATCCTGGTGGACAAGGACAATATTCAGCTGTTGGAGGTGGCGGCCAGCAAGGTAAGCACCTTTATCGTCAGCGGCGGCATTACCGGAAAGCCCTGAACAAGGCGTGAGGTGACCGCATGACGTTACGCCTGACGCTTGTCACCTCACTTTGCACAGACATCAGCCGTCTATTTCTTCCATGAAGGCTTCCAGTTCTTCGTCCGAAGCGGGCTCGAATTCCTTGCCTGCCTTGGTGTCCTGATACTGCAGATAGAGATCCTTGGTCAGGCCATAAGGATCGAGGGAATTGTCGATAATGGGTTCACGCTCGATCAGCTCGCTGCGCTGATAGAGGCCGTCAAGCGCCCATTTACCGGTACGCAGTGCAAAGCTCATCACGTCGTAAGGAAAATAAAGGCTGTCGACCATGTCGCCGGAAAGCTGACGCAGCGTGGTCGGCCCCAGTACCGGTAACATCAGAAAAGGACCATCGCCCACGCCCATCTGGCTCAGTACCTGACTGAAATCCTTGGAACGACGCGACAGCGTCATTTTTTCCGCCACATCGAAGTAACCCAGCACCCCCACGGTACTGTTCACCCCGAAACGAACCAGGTTGGTACCGGCGCCGGGAAAGTCGCCGGTCACCAGATGGTTGACGAAGCTGGCCGGTTCTTCCAGGTTGAGCACCACGTTCTGCAGCCCGTCTCTGACCGGTTTGGCGACATAATCCGCATAGGCATGGGCCGCCGGACGGACCACGTAAGGATCCAGCACATCGTAGTTGATGACCCAGGCGCCCCGGTTGACCGGCTCGAAAGGGTCACGGGCATCATTGGCCGTTGCCTTGGCATAATCCGCCGGAATAGCCGGTGAAAAAGGATCATGGGTGCGTGGCACATCCACGCCCTCGTGGGCGGCACAACCTGCCAGGGTCATGCTCGCCGTCACAGTCAATATTCGCCACATAGTCTAGGCCTTATCGTTTTTGTTATTTTATTATCGCTCAGTAACGGCCGGCTCGGCCGCTTTTATCCCATTTACAACGGCGTATCGATGAAGATGGACAACTGGCTGTCTTCACCGGTGCTCAGCACGCCACTACGACCTTCCCAGGCCTCGGTGGTGTCGGTCACGTTGCCGCTGGGGGCTATTCGCGCCTTGATCACGACCGAATCCCGTCCACTCAGGTTGTTGCTGGCCACCATCGCATCCGCATTGGACAGGGTAATGGTCAGCGGAAACGACGGTCGCTCGATACGACGGGCTACCAGCGGCATTTCGCCGCCCTGGCCATCGACCGCGTACACGAAGAGCACGGCACCCGGATGATACGGCACGGCGCTGGCCGCATTCACTTCCACCTCGAAGCGCGGACCGGTCACCGGTGCATTATCGGTTTCTGCCAGGCGTCGTTCGGCAAAGGCCACCGAGCGCTCAATCATGGCATAACGAGGGTTATCCGGCGACATTCGTTGCAGAATCTGCTGCCAACGGGCGATGGCGGCGGTCAGGTTATCCTGCTGCACGGCCATGAAGGCAAACACCGACCAGGCCTCCAGGTTGTCCGGATCCTTTGCCAGCACCTGCTTGATCATGTTTTCGGCACGCAGCGCTTCACCGGTCATGGCCAGGGCTTCGGCGTAAGGAACCATTACCGCATCCGGGGTATCGGTCAGCTTGAGCGCCTTTTCCAGTGCATCGCGGGCCGTTTCGCCGTCGCCCATTTCCAGGGTCAGACGCCCCAGCAACAACCAGCCACGAAAATCATCGCCGTTCTGGTGCAGCTTGGTACGCAGAGACTGAATCAGATCCTTCATGTCCTGCTCGGTCACCTCGCCGTCCGGCTCAATCAAGACCTGGCGCGACAACTCACCCAGACGGTCGGCGTTATCCTGCCACTGCACCACATGACGATACGCCCCAAGCTGCCAGTAGCCGGCATAAGCCACGGCCACCACGATCAATACCGCCGGCAGCCATAACCAGATACCATGACGATACTGTTGCGGCGTTTCGGTGATCACATCGTCCAGCAGGCTTTTCTGCAGTTCCTGTGCCGCCGACTCGCCCTCGTCCAGCAGGCCCTGATCCCGGTCCTGCTCCAGCTCCTGCAGCCGTTGCCGATACAGCTGGGTGTTGAGTTGATTACGGCTATGGCTGGACTCGGCCCGGCCTCGGGTCAGGGGCAATATTATTACCAGTGCCAGCAGCAGCGTCAGCAGGCCGCTGGCGATCCAGAATAAGGTCATATCAGCTCTCTTTGTCTTTGTTCAGCAGTTCGGCCAGGCGCCGTTGTTCTTGCTCACTCAAGGCGCTATCGGCACCATTCGGGCTATTTCGCGATTTTTTTCGCGTTCGTACCAGCACGATCACCAGTCCCAGCAGCATCACCAGCACGGGGCCGAGCCACAGGATCAGGGTCGATGCCATTACCGGCGGCTTGTAGAGAATAAAGTTGCCGTAGCGAGCCACCATGAAATCGATGATTTCTTTCTTGCTGCTGCCCTCGCGCAACATGGTGTAGGTCTTTTCGCGCAGATCCTTGGCCAGCTCGGCGTTGGAGTCGGCAATATCCTGGTTCTGGCATTTGGGGCAGCGCAACTCCCGGGTCAGCTCGCGGAAGGTCTCTTCCTGCTGGGGAGAGTCGAACTCGTAAACATCAATGGCGGCCATGGCCGGCGGCAGCCAAAGCCCCGCCAGCAATATCAGCACAGAGCATAAACGCATCGCTTTACTCCATTCGCTCAAAAATCGGTTTCAGGGTTTGCTGCCATACCTGCTCGTTCACATCGCCCACATGGCGGTAACGAATCACCCCCTGGCTGTCGATGAGAAAGGTTTCGGGTGCACCGTAAACGCCCAGATCCAGTCCCAGCATGCCACGAGGGTCATACAGGTCGATGGCATAGGGGTTGCCCAGGTTCTTCAACCAGCGCAGCGCCTTTTCCCGTTCGTCCTTGTAGTTCATGCCGACGATGTAGATACCCTCTTTGGCCTTCAGCTCGTTGAGGTATTCATGTTCGGCATAACAGGTCGGGCACCAGGTAGCCCAGACATTGAGCAGCATGGGCTGGCCGGTAAAGATATCCCGGTTGAACTGCTGCTCCGGATTCTGCAACGAGGTCAGGGCAAATTCCGGCACCGGCTGATCCAGCAGCACCGATTCCAGCTTGCGCGGGTCGGAAAACAGCCCCTTGTACAGGAAAATGCAGCCCCCCAGAAAAATCAGCAGGGGGATGGACAGGATCAGGACGCGGCGATTCATGCGGCCTCCTGCGTGGCTTTACCACCGAAGCGGTAGCGTTTGTCGACCATGGAAACAACACCGGCAATCGCCATCAGCACGGCTCCGAACCAGACCCAGCGAATAAAGGGTTTGTAATAGAGTCGTACCGCCCAGGCGCCGTCATCCAGCTCTTCGCCCAGAGCGGCATACAGATCCCGGGTAAAGCCGGCACTGATGGCCGCTTCGGTCATCGGCATGCGCTGTACCAGATAGAGCCGCTTTTCCGCCTTGAGACTCGGCAGCACGCGGCCGTCCTTGCTCACGCCAATCACCCCCTTGAAGCCTTCGTAGTTGGGGCCGTCGGCCTGCTGTGTGCCCTCGAAGGTAAAGGTGTAACCGGAAAAGGTCACGCTGTCGCCGGCGGCCATACGCACATCCCGCTCTATGCTGTAGAGCTGGGTGCAGCTGATGCCGATGATGGTCACCGCCAGGCCGATATGACCGAGGAACATGGCCCAGTGGCTGTTACCCAGCTTGCGTACCCCTGTCCCGAATGAGTGACGATGGGTGGCACGAACCCAGGTTTCCTGCAGGCTGGTGATCACGATAAAGGCACCCAGACCCAGACCAACCGCCGCCCAGACTTCAAAGTTGTCGGCAAAATACCAGGGCAGGAAGGCGCCGATAGCCACGCTGGCCACCACCGCAAACAGCAGCTTGCCGTTGATTTCCTTCATGCTCTGGCGACGCCAGCGGAACAGCGGACCCGCGCCCAGCAGCAGGGCAAAGGGAATGATCAACCAGGCATAGAGGCTATTGAAGAAGGGCGCACCGATCGAAATGCTACCCAGACCCAGTTCTTTGTGAACCAGCGGCAGCAAGGTACCAATCAGCACCACGATCAGTCCGGCCATCAGAATGATGTTATTGCCGAGCAACATGCTTTCGCGGCTGGCGAGTTCGTGCTTGCCGTGGCTTTTTACCTCGGCTCCCTTGATGGCATAGAGCAGCAGCGAGCAGCCGACCACCAGCATCAGGAACACCAGAATAAAGAGCCCGCGGGTCGGATCAGAGGCGAAGGCATGCACCGACACCAGCACCCCGGAGCGCACCAGAAAGGTACCCAGCAGGCTCAGGGAAAATGCCATGATCGCCAGCAGTACCGTCCAGGCCTTGAAGGTGGCCCGCTTTTCGGTCACCGCCAACGAGTGAATAAGCGCGGTACCGGCCAACCAGGGCATGAAGGAGGCATTTTCCACCGGATCCCAGAACCACCAGCCGCCCCAGCCCAGTTCGTAATAAGCCCACCAGGAGCCCAATGCGATACCCAGGGTCAGAAAAATCCAGGCCGCCATGGTCCAGGGGCGCGACCAGCGCGCCCAGGCCGCATCCAGCTTGCCGGTCATCAGCGAGGCGATGGCAAAGGCAAAGGCGACCGAAAAGCCCACGTAGCCCATGTAGAGCATGGGCGGGTGGAAAATCAGCCCCGGATCCTGCAGCAGCGGGTTCAGATCCCGGCCATCGACCGGAAAGAACGGCAGCGTACGCTCAAAGGGGTTGGAGGTCACGATGACGAACAGCAGAAAACCGACGCCAATCATGCCCATCACGCTCAGTACCCGCGCCACCGCATCCAGCGGCAAGGCCCGGCTGAAACGGGCCACGGCCGCAGTCCAGCCTGCCAGGGTCAGCACCCACAGCAAAAGCGACCCTTCATGGGCGCCCCACACCGCGGAGATGCGATATTCCAGCGGCAACAGGCTGTTGGAGTTGGAGGCCACATAGCGCACGGTAAAGTCGTGGTCGATAAAGGCCCAGGTCAGGCAGCCGAACGACACCAGCAGAAAACCCAACATGGCGTAGGAAAGTGGCCGCGCCAGCAACATCATATTGACGTTGCCGCGAACGGCCCCGAGCAAGGGATAAATACTGAGTATCAAACTCGCCGCCAGGGCGAGGATCAGGGCAAACTGCCCTATTTCAGGGATCATGACCGGCTTCCTTTCAGCTGCTCCTGGGAATATTCGGGTTTGACGTGCTCGATTCCCTTGAGCGCTTCAGCCACTTCCGGTGGCATGTATTCTTCATCGTGTTTGGCCAGTACCTCGAAGGCGGTGATGGTGCGGGCATCGTCCAGGTGGCCCTGGGCAACGATACCCTGCCCTTCCCGGAACAGATCCGGCAGTATGCCGTCGAAAACAACGGTGATGACTTCACCGCCCGCATCCACCAGATCGAAGCTGACCTTGAGGCTTTGTTGGTCACGGCTCACCGAACCCGGCACCACCATGCCGCCGATACGCAGGCGCTGGCCCACTTCCGGCTTGATTTTATCTTCACCCTTACCCTGCACCAGCTCGGTAGGGGTATAGAAAAGATCGATGTTCTGCTGAAGGGCATAGAGTACCAGCCCGGTCATTACCGACAGCCCGACCACCACCACCAGCAGCAGGGCCATGCGCTTTTTACGCCTAGGGTTCATAAGGTATTCTCCAACTTCTGGGCGGCTTTACGACGGGCCGCCCGGGCCTGTTTCTGTTTGACTGCACGCAGCAGGCTTTTTTTGGCGCTGATGGTCGAGACCAGCAGCGCCACCAATACAAAAATGGTCAGACCAAAAGACAGCCACACATAAAAGCCGTAACCGCCCATGGCCCAGAATGCGGACCAGCTATCAAATTTCATCCTGTTCCTCCGCCAGCTTCAGTACCCAGGGACGATGGGACTCGCGCCGGATCAATTCGTTGCGCAGCCGCATCAGGGTCAGCGCGCCCAGAAAACAGCTGAAGGCCAGTATCATGATCAACAGCGGCCAGAGCATGTCGTTGGAAATGGACGGCCGGTCGAATTTGGTGATGCTGGCCCCCTGATGCAGGGTATTCCACCACTCTACCGAATAATGAATGATGGGCAGGTTGATCACCCCCACCAGCGCCAGAATACCGGCGGCACGGCCGGCCAGCACCTTGTCGGAAATGGCGTTATAGAGCGCGATCACGCCCAGATAGAGGAACAGCAGAATCAGTTCGGAGGTCAGGCGAGCATCCCATACCCACCAGGCGCCCCACATCGGCTTGCCCCAGGCGGCGCCGGTAAAGAGTGCGATGGCGGTGAATACGGCGCCCACCGGTGCGATGGCAGCCACCGCCATGTCGGCGGTCTTGATCTGCCACACCAGGCCGATGAAGGCGGCAATCGCCATCGAGGAATAGGCGCCCATGGAGAGAATGGCGGCGGGCACATGAATGTAGATGATACGGAAGGAGTCGCCTTGCTGATAATCCGCCGGTGCAAAGGCCAGTCCCCAGACCAGACCGATGACAAAGGACACCACGCTGAACACGGCAAACCAGGGGAGCCAGAGACCGGCGAGCCGATAGGCTTGCTCTGGCTTGGCATAGGGATGTAACCATTTCCACATGTTGCTCACAGACCTTTTTTTGTATTACGCGTTGTTATAGGAAACGTTGTAAAAACGTCACAAATTGTTCACAAAAAAACGGATGTACAGGGGCATAAGATATCCCAAATTCGTCATTCAAAACAACTTGACGTCCATCAGTTAACACTCACTCTCAGCGCAGAAGCGATGGCAAAAGGTGCCAGGGTAATGCTGCCCACCAGCATGGCCGCCAGAATCGCCAGCTGACCATCATAGGCGACTCCCAGACTCGCCGCCTCGATGGCCGAGGTGGCAAAAATCAGCACCGGAATATACAGCGGCAGCGTCAGCAGACTCAACAGCACGCCCCCCTTGCCGATGCCCACGGTGAGTGCCACGCCGATGGCGCCGAGCAGACTCAGGATCGGCGTGCCCAGCAACAGGGTCAGGAACACGGCCTGAAAGCCCACCATGTCCAGGCTGAGCAATACCGCCACCAGCGGTGACAACAGCAGCAGCGGCAGGCCGGTCAGCAACCAGTGCGCCAACACCTTGGCCAATACCAGTACCCCTAAAGGACAGGGCATCAGCATTAATTGTTCCAGGGTGCCGTCGATAAAATCGTCTCTGAACAATCGCTCCAGTGCCAGCAATGACGACAACAGCGCCGCCACCCACACGATACCGGGGGCGATACGCGCCAGCAGGGTCGGTTCAGGGCCTATGCCCAACGGAAACAGGGTAATGACGATAACGAAAAACCACAGCGGGTTGAGAATATCGGCGCGCCGACGCAGGGCCGACACCAGCTCGCGGCGCAGTACTCCGGTAAACATGGAGATCATGTCAGCTCCTCCTGATAAGGGGTTAGCTGCAGAATGCGTGCCCGGTCGGCACAGAGGGATAAATCCTGATGGGTGGTGATCAATGCCATGCCGCCGGCATCGGTATGATCCAGCAGCAGCTGTTCCAGCACTTTGACGCCGTGCTTGTCGATGGCGGTGAAAGGCTCATCGAGGATCCACAGCCGAGGCCCCCCTAGCCACAGCCGGGCCAGTGCCACCCGCCGTTTCTGGCCGGCAGAGAGTTGACCGGCCGTTTGATCTTCAAGCCCCGCCAGTCCCACCATCGCCAGTACGTCCCACAGATTGGCGTTACTGTCGGCATGGTGCATACGGCGGAAGAAAGCCAGATTCTCGAAGGCGGTCAGTTCGTGTTTGATACCGGCCTGATGGCCGAGATAGAGCAGATCCTGATGATAATCGTCTCTGTGCTGCTCTATGTTCTCGCCCTGCCAGTGCACCTCGCCGCCGTAAGGCCGCGACAGGCCGGCCAGCAAGCGCAGCAGACTGGTTTTACCGACCCCGTTGGGGCCGGCCACCTGCACCAGCTCGCCGGGCGCCACCTTCAGCGATAACTCACTGAACAAGGTTCGTTCTTCACGGACACAGGTCAAGGCTCTGGCTTCAAGCATAATAGTTGACAATTCAGACCATTAAAATGGGCGCCAGTCTAGCACATGGCACCCATAATGGCCTCAGTTTCACCCGGTGAAGGGCAAAATCTCATGATTTATTGCGCTGAAGCAAGGTGGCTACAGACGAAACGGCGAGCAGCGTTACTGTTTGCGGTGCAGGGAAAGCAGCAGCTCGGCTTCGGCCCTCGGCATGTCGCACTCGGCCATGATCTCGTCGATATCCGCGCCCAGTTGCACCATGCGGGTGGCCCGGCTGTATAGCTTGCCCTGCGGATCCTTCAGCGCCAGCTCCTGCTGTTGTTCGCTTAGCTGCCCCAGCTGACGGTGCAACTCGGTCACCTTGTTGCCGAGACCGATATTGGCCGCCTGCAGCTCGTCTATCTGCTTGCGATAGCTGTCGCGGGTACGAGTCAGTTCACGCATCAAGCGGCTCATGGCCTCCAGCTTGCGCTGACTCTGACGCCACATCGACCAGGACACCAGCAGGGCGATCATGGCCAGCATCAGCGCCAGCAGCGCCAGAATAAAGGCGGGCTGTAACCACATTACAGCTGGCCCAACTCGTCCCATTCGTCTTCGGACAGCAGCTTGTCCAGATCCACCAGAATCAACAGCTCTTCCTCCCGGTTGCACACACCCTGAATAAACTTGGCGCTTTCGCTGGTGCCGACATTGGGGGCGGTTTCGATCTCGGACGACTTGAGATACACCACCTCGGCCACGCTGTCGACCAGAATGCCGATAACCTGCTTTTCCGCCTCGATGATCACGATACGGCTGTTGTCGGTAAGCTCCGCCGAGGGCAGACCAAATCGCAGGCGGGTATCGAGTACCGTCACCACATTACCGCGCAGGTTCACGATGCCCAGTACATAATTCGGCGCACCCGGTACCGGCGCAATGTCGCTATAGCGCAGCACTTCCTGCACCTGCATGACATTGATGCCGTAGGTCTCGTTATCAAGGCGGAAAGTGACCCACTGCAACACCTCACCTTCGGCCAGATTTTCAACTACATTGCGATGACTGTTCATAGATTACCCTTATGCCTGCTCAGACTTGTTGTCCGTCGATATTCTTACCCTGCTCCAGCAGCCCAATCAAGGCATCCACATGGAGCAGAGCGCACATTTTTTCTTTTACCATGCCCGCCAGCCAGGGCCGCGCGCCCGGCGTGGCACGCCATTTCACCTGATCCCGCGTCAGCAGGGCCGTGCCTTTCAACTGATGGCAACCCAGCCCCCAGTTGCTTTCACCCAGGGTTACCAGGTACTGGTATTGTTCTTGTGCCTGGTGGCCGGGCATGGCCCAGCGCGCGGTATCCACCACATACAGCTGGCGTTCACGCTCTGTCAGCACACCGGAAAACCAGTCTGGCTTGCCGAACAGACTGGTCAGTTTGGTCATCTGATAAATGCCCCCCAGGTGAGTCAGCGGTACCGCAAAGGTCATACCCGCCACCTCGAAAAACAACGCCTGAAAGCTGTTTTCGGTGTCCATGTTGCGCCATTCAACGGCGGCCGGTGTCTCGGCAGCCACGGGCGTCGGCTCGGGTTCAACGGTTGCCACCGGAGTCGGTTCAACCATGCTCGGTTCAGGAATGACCGGTTCGGGAATGGCCACCGGGGTCGGCTCTATTCTGGTTTCAATCGCCGGTGCCGGCTTGGGTGTCACTTTCAGCGCTGGTTCGGGCGCCATAAGTTCGACCGGCGGCAGACTTTCTTCTTCCTTCAGCTCGGCAACCCGAGCCAGCAAGGTTTCCAGCCCCTGGCGTCGCTCCTCTTCGGCCGGATCGACAAAGATCGCCGTCGGGGCAACCGGCGTTGGCAAGGATGCCGAAGAAGGTTCTTCCAGCAGGGCACCGAAATAATCGTCGAGCGCGTCTGTGTGTCGTTGATTCATAATGCCGTCTCCACGCCATCAAGCTGCCACAGGTAACGCAACAGCGTCTGGTAGGCAAAGACGCCCCGGCTGCCCTTGGCGAAATAAGAGGGCGGTTCGTGCCGCAGGCTGGCATCGCGAAACTTGGTGTCTACCGGAATCACCGCCGGCCAGAGCCGCTCGCCGTACTGTTGTTTCAGGCTGTCCAGGCTCTGTACCGAGGCCCGGGTGCGCTGATCGTACATGGTGGGCACCACCGTATAGTTGAAGCCGTCTTTTCTGGCCCTGTGCATCAGTTTAAAGGTGCTGACCATCCGCTCCAGCCCCTTGATGGCCAGAAACTCGGTCTGCACCGGGACCAGAATGCGATCACAGGCGGCCAGCGCATTGACCATCATCACCCCCAGCACCGGTGGGCAGTCGATAATCACCACGTCAAAGTCATGCTGCAACTCGGCCAGCAGACGCTTCAGCACCAGCCCCATGCCTTCGCGACTGCTGGAGGTACGTTCCAGCGTCGCCAGCGAGATTGACGCCGGCAGCAGCGTCAGGCCATCGAAGCCGGTTTTCAGTGCCACCTGCTCGAACAGTGCTCGGGTCGGTCGTTCGGCCTGAAACAGATCGAACAAGGTGTGCGGCAAGGTGTCCATATCATAATTGAAATAGGAGGTCAGGGAGCCATGAGGATCGGTGTCGATCAGCAGCACCCGCTTGTTGCGCTGGGCCAGCAAACCGGCGAGCGCCACGACTGTGGTGGTTTTACCGACCCCGCCTTTCTGATTTGCTACTGTCCAGACAATCACTGGTTCGCCCCGTCTTGTGTTGATGTGCCGATTCGTATGCCACCACCGGGCAGCTCATAGACCCGCAACGCCTGGCTCTGCTCCGTGTTCAGCGGCCGTGACGGCAAGGCCGGTCTGGGTTGCCAGCGCTGTGCCGAAATGGCAATTTCGACCCGCCGGTTAGGTGCCCGCCCCCGCTCGCCCAGTTGCTGCTCCCGAGGATGGAATTCGCCGAATGCTTCCAGTGCCAGTCGTGGGGCCTCGATGCCACGATGCAGCAACCATTCCAGTACCACCCGCGCCCGTTCGGCAGAGAGCTGCCAGTTGGAGGCATATAATTCGTTGCTGACCGGCAGGTTGTCGGCATAGCCACGAACCCGAATAAAATGATCAACCGGGGCCAGCACCGGGATCAGGGTGCTCAGTACCGGCTCGCCATTGCCTCCCAGCAAGGCACTGCCGCTGGCGAACAGCAGCTTGCCGTCAAAACTCAGGGTCAGCCAGTCGCCGTCGTTTTCCAGTTCGACCAGCTGTTGTTCCAGCAACGGCGCCAGCTGCAGCTCCAGTTCGGCTTGCAGCCGGGCCAGGCTGGTCGCCTGCGACGGAGGCTGGACGCCGGTTCCGACGGCGGCAGACTCGGCAGCAACCGCTATATGAGTGACCGCCGCCTGAGCGGGTAGAGCCTCGCCGTTCAGGCGCACCAGCGCCTGCTGCATGCCATCCAGCATGGGTTGCTGCAGCTCGGTCTTGCTGGCATGAATGGCATACAGCACCACAAACAACGCAAACACCAGCGTCATGTAATCCGCATAGGACACCAGCCAGCGATCCAGTCCGGCGCTGTCGGGTCCCGATACCAGAGAACGGCGCCTCATTGACGCTGTCCCTGATACTGGGCCAGTTGTCGGCTGACCGACAGACTGCCGTCGCCACGGGCGATGGCCAGCAGGCCGATGGCGGTCAGCTCCCGGTAGCGTAATTCCAGCCGGTAGATGGCCCTCAAGCGATTGGCCAGCGGCAACAGCAGCAGGTTGGCCAGCCCCACACCATAGAGGGTGGCCACGAAGGCCACCGCGATGCCTTGACCCAGCTCACCCGGGTCATCCAGGTTCGACATCGCCTGGATCAGCCCCAGCACGGCACCAATAATGCCGATGGTCGGGCTGTAGCCGCCCATGGCTTCAAACACCCGGGCTTCCAGTTCTTTCTGTTCTTCCAGCCGGTCCAACTCGTTATCCAGCAGCCGTTCCAGCGCCGCCGGCTCGGTGCCATCCACCAGCCACTGCAATCCCTGGCGGGTAAAGCGGTCCAGTTCATGCGACTCGGTTTTGGACTCAAGGGCCAGAAAGCCGCCGTGCCGGGCTTCGTGCGACCAGTGCAGCAACCGCGAGGCCTGCTCATGAAAAGGCCAGGACTGGCGACCGAACAATGCCTTCAGCGCCTTGAGTGCCGACAGACATTGAGGCCAGGGCGTTTGCAGCATCACCGCCCCCAGGGTGCCGCCGCAGACGATCAGCAAGGCCGGGCCGTCCAGCAGCCCCCACAGACTTCCCCCATGCCACCACTGGGCCAGGGTAATACAAACCAGTGCCAGTAATAGCCCGGCCAGCGCCATATTAGCTGCTCATCTCGTTATTGATGGCATCGCCGATCAGTGGCAAGGGCAAGGATTCGGTGGCAATACCGGCCTTGGCCACCGCCTGCGGCATGCCATAGACCACGCAACTTTCTTCGTCCTGAGCCCAGATGTTGGCTCCCTGCTCTTTCAGCAGCCGGGCGCCTTCGCGACCGTCTGCTCCCATGCCGGTCAGCACCACCGCCAGCACATTGCCGCCATAGGTTTTGGCGGCCGAGGCGAAGGTGATGTCGACACAGGGTTTGTAGTTGACCTTGTCATTGCCGTCGATAACGCGAAGCCGGGCATTGCCGGCTCGCCCTTCAAACAGCATCTGCTTGCCGCCGGGAGCCAGATAGGCATGACCCGGACGCAGCTGATCGCCGTCCGCCGCCTCCTTGACCCGAATCTGGCACAGGCCATCGAGCCGGGCAGCAAAGGCGCTGGTAAAGGTACCCGGCATATGCTGGATCAACACAATGGGGTGAGGAAAGTTGGCCGGAAGCTTGGTCAACACCTTCTGCAGGGCAACCGGGCCACCGGTGGAGGTACCGATGGCCAGCAGTTGATAATGCTTGCCACTGCGCCGAGGCAGGCTGCGGCGCTCGACAACCGGCTCGGCCACCACCGGAGTGGCGGCGGCAAAACCGCGGCCGGCAGGGGTGCTGGCAAGCGTAGGTCGAACCCGCGCCGCCGCACCGGCAGCCCCGATCGTCGAGGGCCGAGACACAGGCGCAGCAACGGCGCGACGACGGGAGATGGCCTTGACCCTCTGCTGCAGCAGCAGAATCGCTTCTTCTTTGCTGCGGGCGATGTCTTCGAAACGCTTGGGCAGAAAGTCCATGGCGCCGGCGTCCAGCGCATCCAGTGTGGCCCGGGCACCATCGTGGGTCAGTGAAGAAAACATCAGCACCGGCGTGGGCGTCGCCTTCATGATGGCGCGCACCGCGGAAATACCATCCATCACCGGCATTTCGATGTCCATGGTGATCACATCAGGCCGCAGCAAGCGGGCTTTTTCAACCGCTTCCTGACCATTGGCGGCGGTATCCACCACGGTCAACAGCGGATCCTGATCCAGGATTTCGCTGACGCGACGCCGAAAAAAACTAGAATCATCAACCACTAACACCCGAATAGCCATAATTATCCTCGACTTCCCTTCTTATTTGTTAGGCGTAACGCCGGGCATAGGCCTTGATCAAACCAGCCAGATCCAGGATCAATGCAATGCCGCCATCACTGGTAATGGTGGCGCCGGCCATGCCGGGCGTGCCGTGCAACAGCTGATCGAGCGGCTTGATCACCACTTCTTCCTGGCCGATAAGGCCATCGACCACAAAGCCGACCTGCTGGTTACCCACCACCACTATTACCACGTGCCCCTGCGCTTTACGGGCCTGGCGTTCGCCTTTGAGCAACCAGTCCTGCAGGTAGAACAGCGGAATAGCGTGATTGCGCACCACTATGGTCAGCTGGCCATCCACCGTGCTGGTGCGGGTCAGATCGAGGTGGAAAATTTCGTTGACGTTGGTCAGCGGCAACGCAAAGGTCTGCTTGCCCACCAGTACCATCAGGGTCGGCAGTATCGCCAGCGTCAGCGGCACCTTGATCTGCAGCCGGGTGCCCTTGCCTTTTTCGGAGTCGATCACGATGGAGCCATTGACCGAGTTGATACCGGTCTTGACCACATCCATGCCCACGCCACGACCGGACACATCGGTAATTTCCTGTTTGGTGGAAAAACCGGGGGCAAAGATCAGGTTATAGGCTTCGTTGTCGGTCATGCGGGCGGCGCCATCCGCATCGAGAATACCCCGCTTGATGGCGATACTCTTGAGCTTTTCCGGATCCATGCCGGCACCGTCATCTTCGATGCCGAGCAGAATATGATCCCCTTCCTGCGAGGCCGTCAGCCGAATAACACCGGCTCTCGGTTTACCGGCTGCTTCCCGCTCTGCCGGCATTTCTATGCCGTGGTCACAGGAGTTGCGCACCAAGTGAACAAGGGGATCGGCCAGCGCCTCAACCAGGTTTTTATCGAGATCGGTTTCTTCACCGACCATTTCCAGGTTGATTTCCTTGTTCATGTTGCGCGCCATGTCACGCACCACCCGCGGGAAGCGGCCGAAGACTTTCTTGATCGGCTGCATTCGGGTTTTCATCACCGCGCCTTGCAGATCACCGGTCACCGCATCCAGATTGGCGACCGTCTTGGAAATGTCTTCATTGTCGTGATTGGCATCGAGGCTGATCAGGCGGTTACGCACCAAGACCAGCTCGCCCACCATGTTCATGATCTTATCGAGAATCTTGGTATCAACCCGCACCGTGGTATCCGGTGGCGCATTATGATGGGCCGGCGCCTTGGCAGCCGCCTTGTCGGCGGTCGGTGTCGCGGGTGCCGCTGCGGTCACGGCAGCCGGTGTTTGCCGAACCGGAGCAGCCTGAGCCGGTGAAGCCTGCGTCGGGGCACTCACGGTAGCGTCAGCCGTAATCGACGGGCCCTTGCCCGATCCGTGCAGCTGATCCAGCAGCGCCTCGAATTCGAGGTCGCCTATCTCGTCACCGCTGTCATCCGTGCTCAGGCTGGCCGATGGCTCAGAGGCCGCGGATGCGGGAATGCCGCTATGCTTGCCGGCGCCATGCAACTGATCCAGCAACGCTTCGAATTCATCGTCGCTGATGTCGTCGCCGTCACTGGCCGTCTGTTCGGCAGTACCCGCTGACGCCGATTCAGGCATGCGGTCGACCGGCGCATCGGGCGCCAGCTCATCCAGCATCTGCTGATACTCGGTTTCACCGAGGTCCGAAATGGTGGTGTCCGCCACCGGTGCAACCGGAGCGGCCACCGCCTCGTCTTCACTGGCAGGCCGGCAATAGCGCTTGAGTTCCTCAAGCAATTGCGGCTCGGCCGGGGTCGGATCCTCCCGGTTCTGGATTTCGGCAAACATGTTATTTACCGTATCCAGCGCCCGCAGTATCACATCCATCAGTTCGGAGGTGACTTTGCGCTGACCGGTACGCAAAATATCGAACACGTTTTCGGCTTTGTGGCAGGTGTCTACCAGTGCAGTCAACGATAGAAAACCGGCACCACCCTTGACGGTATGAAAACCGCGAAAAATCGCATTCAGCAAGTCTTTATCATCGGGTTGGCGCTCCAGTGTCACCAACTGCTCTGACAATTGCTCCAGGATTTCCGATGCTTCGACCAGAAAGTCCTGCAGAATATCCTCATCTACCTCAAAGCCCATGCTCTCTCCTTAGAATCCCAGACTGGACAGCAAATCGTCGACGCCATCCTGATCCGAGACCACATCATTACGATGTTCTTTATTGATGATCGGGCCTTCGGCTTCAATGCCCGAGACCGGCACGCTTGCCGGCTTGGGCTTGGCATCTTCCATACCCGGTAAACGACCAAAGACCGACAGAATAGCCACCAGTTTGGCTTCCACTTCCTGTACCAGGTTGATCACCCGGCGAATCATCTGCCCGGTTAAATCCTGATAATCCTGCGCCATCAGTATTTCGGTCAGCAACTGCCTTAACTGATTGGAATCCTGCTCGGAGCTCAACAGAAAATCGTCGAGCTGATAACACAGATCCTTGAATTTATTCAATTCCAGTTGGCGTTGCATCAACTCACGCCAACCCGGCAGCATCTGCTGGATACGATCGCTGAGTCGGTCGGCAATGGGCAGGCTGGCTTCCACCGCATCCATGGTGCGGTTGGCCGCCTTGTCGGTCATGTCGATGACGTAACTCAGGCGCTCTTTGGCATCGGGAATTTCATTCTCGGCCAGCTCCGGCAAACGGGGGTCGTTGCGAAACTCCTGCAGCGAATCATGCAGCTGGCGGGTCAGCTGCCCGACCTGCTCGACCAGATCTTTCGCCTGCGGCATGCATACGTCGGTAAGATAACGGTCGGCGCCGTCCTGATCACCACGCTCCAGCATGGCCACCAGTATGCGAGCCTGTTCCAGATTGATCGTTCCTTTCTGTAATGCCATTGCGATGCCTTTTTATCCGATTCGCTCGAAAACCTTCTCGAGTTTTTCCTTGAGGGTGCCGGCGGTAAAAGGTTTGACCACGTAGCCATTCACGCCTGCCTGGGCGGCGGTGATAATCTGCTCGCGCTTGGCTTCCGCCGTGACCATCAATACCGGCAGGTGCTTGAGTTTGTCGTCGGCACGAATGGCGCGTAACAAATCGATTCCCTGCATACCGGGCATGTTCCAGTCGGTGACTACAAACTCGAAGTCTCCTCCCTTGAGCATGGGTAAGGCGGTATTGCCGTCGTCAGCTTCGTGGGTATTATTAAATCCGAGATCCCGAAGCAGGTTTTTAATAATTCTGCGCATGGTGGAAAAATCATCCACGATGAGGATTTTCATGTTCTTGTCCAAGCATTTCCTCCTATCAGCCGAGCCTGCGGCCGCTGAATACGACAAGTATCTTAACTATATCGACCCGGCATACCTTAACTTAAATCGTATATTGCGCTATTGGCGCAATAAAAATATGCCGAAGCCTTGATTTCGATTGTTTAATAAACACAGCCACACTGTCATTGATAAGCGTTTAGCAATAATCCGGGCTGCGCGTTGATTTGGTTTACCCTGTTCTGCCTGCTCATTACTCGTCAGCCGCCACTGGAATTGTATAATCACAGCTATTTCAGCTATCGCTTAAAACGGATGCTTTGCTGCTTTATTTCACTCTTTCCATTCTTTCAGCCTGGCGCGCAAGCGATGCATGGCCTGGCTGTGAATTTGACTGATCCGTGATTCGCTCACCTCGAGTATCTGACCGATTTCTTTCAGGTTCAGCTCCTCGTCGTAATACAAAGACAGCACCAGGGCCTCACGCTCGGGCAATGTCTTGATGTGGCTCGACAGGGCGCCCAGAAAACGTTGTTTGGCCATGTCTTCAAACGGGCTCGCCACATGGGTGCCTTCCTCCGCATGATGGTCGACACCGGTTTCAAATTCGTCCATTTCGAGGATCTTGCCGTTACTGGTATCGCGCAGCATGGCGTAATAGCTGTCCAGGCTCACGCCCAGCTCTTCGGCCACTTCCCGATCGTTGGCATTGCGTCCTTCACGACGCTGTATCGAGGCGACGGCGTCGGCTATCTGACGGCTGTGTTTGTGTACCGAGCGCGGCACCCAGTCACCACGGCGAATTTCATCCAGCATGGCGCCGCGGATGCGAATACCGGCAAAGGTCTCGAAACTGGCGCCCTTGCTGGCATCGAAGTTACGCGAAGCTTCCAGCAACCCCACCATGCCCGACTGAACAAGATCGTCCAGCAGCACGCTGTCCGGCAATCGCGCCAGCAGGTGATGGGCGATGCGACGCACCAGCCCGGCATGACGCTCTATCAGCTGGTTGCCCTGCTGCCTGGCATACACCAGTGCCTTACTCGCCCCGGACATCAGACTCTTCCACCGGCCGGTTCAACAGTTTTTCGATAAAGAACTGCAGGTGACCACCGGCCCGTTGCGGGGCCGGCCAGCTCAGGGCCTTGCCGGCCAGTTGCTTGATCGCCATGGCCGAAGGTGAGTTGGGATATTGATTGACCACCAGGGTCTGGCGACGTACCGCCAGCCGCAGGTTACCGTCAAATGGCACACAGGCCACCAGCTCCAGCGCCGCATCGAGAAAGCGATCGGTCACCCGGGTCAGCTTGGTGAACAGCTCCTCGCCTTCGCGCTGACTGCGCACCATGTTGGCCACGATTTTAAAGCGGAACACGCCGTAATCCCGGGACAAAATCTTGATCAGCGCATAGGCATCGGTGATCGAGGTGGGTTCGTCGCACACCACCACTATCACCTCTTGCGCGGCGCGGGAGAAACTAAGCACCATGTCGGAGATGCCGGCGGCGGTATCCACCAGCAGAATATCAATCGGGGTCTGCATTTCGCTGAAGGCGCGGATCAGACTCACGTGCTCCAGCGGCGACAATTCGGTCATCGACTGGTTGCCGGAAGTGGCCGGTATGATCTTGACCCCCTGCGGCCCGTCCACCAGCACTTCATCCAGGGTGCACTCTCCGCGCAATACATGGGACAGATTGCGCGTGACCCGAATGCCCAGCAAGACATCGACATTGGCCAGGCCCAGATCCGCATCCAGCACCATCACTCTCTTGCCCTGTGCCGCCATGGCCGACGCCATGTTGAGGGAAATGTTGGTTTTGCCTACTCCTCCCTTGCCGCCGGTAACCGAAATAACCTGTACTCTGCTTGTTTTTTGCATAAGCCGCAGCCCACTAGCCTGGTCCTGAAACAAATTATTCATAAGAACGCGTATCCTCATCGTCAAACTCGGAGGACTCCCAGTAGTGAGGCTCTTCCCGACGCTGCTCTATGGTTCCCAACGCCTGCTTGACCAGCTCGAGGGCATCCGCCAGCCGCAGGTCTTCCGGCACCCGCTGCCCGTCGGTGATATAGCTGATGGGCAGGCTGTTCTGAATACTGATGTCCAGCACATCCCCCAGCGACAGGCTTTCGTCCAGCTTGGTGAGAATGCAGCCGGCCAGCGGAATGCGACGAAAATGATCCACCGCTTCCTGCAATACCCGGCGCTGGGCCGTGGCCGGCAGTACCAGATAATTACGAATCTTTATTTGTTTATCACCCACCAGGGTATCGAGCTGCTCGTTCAGTCGCAGATCCCGCTGGCCCATGCCGGCGGTGTCAATCAACACCAGTCGTCGATGACGCAGCTGGTAGAGGGCCTGAGCCAGTTCCTGATAGGTACGCGCCTGCTTGACCACCACGCCCATGATGCGGCCGTAGGTCTGCAGTTGTTCATGAGCGCCAATCCGATAGTGGTCGGTGGTGATCAGCGCGATTTGGTCGGCGCCGTAGCGGGACGCAAAGCGTGCAGCCAGCTTGGCGATGGTGGTGGTTTTTCCGACCCCGGTGGGGCCCAGCAGGGCGACGGCGCCGCCCTGGCGCAGAATGTCATCTTCACCGGTCATCAACTGCTGGCACAGCGCTGTTTCAATCTGGTTCCAGGCTTCATGTGGTGCCGCGGTGTCATGCACCATCATCGCCAGCTGGTCGGCAAAACCGTCGCTGAAGCCCAGCCCGTTAAGGTGCTTGATGAGCATGGCCCGTACCGGCTCGCGACGTTCCACTTCTTGCCACATCAATCCCGATACCTGATGCTCGAGCAGGCGCCGAATACTGGCAATTTCCTGGCGCATGGCATTCAGCTCCTTGTCCTTGGCCCCTTCCTTACGCTTGTGCTCGCGGCTGTCGTGCAACTGGGGCGGAGCCAGCGGCTCTCTCGTTCCCATACTGGGCTCTTGGCGCGCATCCCGGTCCAGCGCTGGTTCCTTCCAGTTGGACTGTTCGGCCAAGGTGTGGGGAGAGGCTTCGCTGCGGCCGCGCATCAACAGCGACTGCAG
This sequence comes from Gammaproteobacteria bacterium, assembly GCA_018222825.1. GTDB lineage: Bacteria > Pseudomonadota > Gammaproteobacteria > Enterobacterales > Aeromonadaceae > Oceanimonas. The sequence goes on along the minus strand of JAAEZO010000001.1, from coordinate 41,079 downwards.
GGTTTCGGACTGCTGTTTTTCATCCAGCGGAGTAATAAATTGACGGGCCTGCGACGAAATTCTGACATTATCATCTCGCAGCGGCCGTTGCACCGGCGTGACCGGCGTTTCGTCGTCGTCCACCGCCGCCACTATTTCGATGCCGCCCGACACTTTTTTATTGGACATGATCACCGCGTCCGCACCGAGCACTTCCTTCACCTCGGCCAGGGCGGCTCTCATGTCCTTGGCAAAAAATCGTTTTATCTTCATCTAAACTACCACCCTGCTACTGCTGGCCAACAGACGCCACAATGCGGATTTGACGGTCATCAGGTACTTCCTGATAGGACAAGACCCGCAGACTGGGAATCGTGTGTTTTACAAAGCGCGCCAAGGTGGTGCGCAACATGCCGGAGGTCAGCAAAATAGCCGCCTGCCCTTCCATTTCCTGATTGGCCGCCGCCTGCGCCAGCGATTGCTGCATGCGCTCGGCCAGGCCGGGCTCGATGCCGCTGCCCTGAGCGCCGCCGGCCTGCAAAGAGTTCTGCAATATCTGTTCCAGTTCTGGTGCCAAGGTGATGACCGGCAGCTCGCGCTCGGTGCCCGCTATCTCCTGCACCATGAAACGGCGCAGGGCGATACGACAGGCGGCGGTGAGTACTTCCGGATCCTGGCTCTTGGTGGAGTACTCGGTCAGGGTCTGCAGAATGGTGCGCATGTCACGGATGGTCACGCCTTCATGCAGCAGGCTCTGCAGCACCTTGGTCACCAGCGCCAGGCTCATGGTGTTGGGTACCAGCCCTTCCACCAGCTTGGGCTGACTGCGGCCGATTTGATCAACCAGGTTCTGCACTTCTTCATGGCCCAGCAACACGGCGGCATGGTTGGTCAGCAGCTGACTGAGATGCGTCGCCACCACGGTAGAGGCATCCACCACCGTGTAACCCAGGCTCTGGGCCTGTTCAATCTGGTCTTTGGCAATCCAGGTGGCCTCCAGGTCGAAGGCGGGATCGCGGGTGTCGATGCCCTGCACCGGCCCGAATACCTGACCCGGGTTGATGGCCAGCTCCCGATCCGGATAAATGTCTGCCGCCCCCGAGCTCACCCCCATCAGGGTGATCTGATACTGATTGGGGCCCAGCTCCAGGTTGTCGCGAATATGTACGGCGGGGATCAGAAAGCCCAGTTCCTGAGAGAGCTTTTTACGCACCCCCTTGATGCGGCTCAACAACTCACCACCCTGGGCCTGATCGACCAGGCTTATCAGCCGGTACCCCACTTCCAGACCGATAGTGTCGACCTGCGCCACATCGTCCCAGCTCAATTCCTTCACCTCGGTACTCTGCACCGCCGGTGACAACTCTTGCTCCTCCGCTTGCTGCGTATTACGCGCATTGCGTTTAATGGTCCACCAGGCCGCAAAGGCCGCCAGCCCGCCCAACAGCAGAAAGGCAAAATGGGGCATGCCCGGCACCAGACCCATGGTGATTAGGATACCGGCGGCAATGGCCAGCGACTTGGGATTGTCGAACAGCTGCCCCAGCATCGCCTGCCCCATGTCTTCCCGGGTGTTCTGACGCGTCACGATAATGGCGGCGGCAATCGACAGCAGCAGCGAGGGAATCTGCGCCACCAGGCCGTCACCTATGGTCAGCAGGGTGTAGATCTCGGCCGCCTCACCAAACGGCAGCCCATGCTGGGCCATGCCGATGATGAAACCACCGATGATATTGATAAACAGGATCATGATGCCGGCGATGGCATCGCCCTTGACGAACTTGGACGCACCGTCCATGGAGCCGTAAAAGTCGGCTTCCCGGGTCACTTCGTCCCGGCGCAGCCGTGCCTCGTCCTGATTGATCAGGCCCGCATTCAAATCCGCATCGATGGCCATCTGCTTGCCGGGCATGGCGTCCAGGGTAAAACGGGCACTCACTTCCGAAATACGCCCGGCCCCCTTGGTGACCACCGCAAAGTTGATGATCATCAGGATCAGAAACACGATAAGGCCGACCGCATAGTTGCCGCCGATGACCACGGAGCCGAAGGCCTCGATCACGTTACCGGCCGCGTTACCGCCCTCGTGCCCTTCCAGCAGCACCACCCGGGTCGAGGCCACGTTCAGCGCCAGCCGCAACAGGGTCGCCACCAGCAGCACGGTGGGAAAGGCGGCAAAGTCCAGCGGCCGCTGGCTGTATACCGCCACCAGCAGGATCACCAGCGCCAGGGAAATATTGAACGAGAACAGAATATCGAGCAGCAGGGCGGGAACGGGCAACACCACCATGCCCAGTGCCGCCAGTACCAGCAAGGGCGTCCCCAGCCCTTTATTGAACCACGTGGACCAGGGCCCTATCTGTGAAAGCGTATCCTTGAATGCCATTGCCACTGCTGTGTAGACGAGAATTGATGCGGCTTAATATGCAATAAACAGGCCAATGAAAAACCATAAGAGCCCATTTATGCGGCGCAACCCCGCAGACCATTTATCGTCTACAGGAACAAATTACACCTGATTATTTGGTGTGGTCTGAGCCGCCGGCGGTCGCGGCGGCTATAAGGCTGCTCGATCAAGCCCGATATTCATCCGGTATCGGTAGCTCGTCTTTCAGCGGCACCGGCCGGTTGCCCTGCCCCTTGCGCCAGGCGTTCAGCTGGAATACATACGCCAGTACCTGGGCCACGGCCACGAAGAGGCCATCGGGAATTTCACGGTCAAGCTTGGTGGAGTGATATACGGCCCGCGCCAGCGCCGGAGACGAAATCACCGGCACCTCGTATTCCCGAGCAATTTCCCGAATCTTGAGTGCAATTTCGTCCAGTCCCTTGGCCACCACCATGGGGGCGGCACCGGGCTTGTCCTTGTCATAACGCAAGGCCACCGAGTAATGGGTCGGGTTGACCACCACCACGTCGGCGGTGGGCACTTCGCCCATCATGCGGCGGTTGGCCATTTCCTGCTGCAAACGACGAATACGACCTTTCACCTCCGGCTTGCCCTCGGTGTTCTTGTATTCGTCCTTGATCTCCTGCAGCGTCATCTTCAGCTGGCGGGTGTGATTCCAGATCTGAAACGGCACATCGATGGCCACGATGGGCAGCAAGGCCATGCACAGCAGCAGGCCCATGTGCAGCAACAGTTCTACCGAACCGACCATGGCGGCGGGCAGGGTTTCGTCGCTCAGGCGCAGAATATTGTCAAACTGGCCCCACAGCAGCCAGATGGCCAGGGTGGCGATAAACACCACCTTGGCGATGGACTTGAGCAGCTCCACCAGCGCCTGCATGCCAAACATACGCTTGAATCCCTTCATAGGGCTCATGCGATCCAGCTTGGGCAGCATCGCCTGGCTGCTGAAGTTAACGCCGCCGAGCAGACTGTTGCCCACCAGCGCTGCCACCAGCACGATGGCAAAGAAACCAAGCAGGGGCCACAACAGCCCCATCAGCGAGTCACGCAGCGCCGGCATCATGGCTTCGGGATCGAACAACGCGGCCCGGTCGACCTGAAAATTACGTTCAAACAGCTGTGCCATGGCTAGGCCCAACGAGTCGCCAACCATCATCAGTCCCAGCGCGGCACTCAACAGTACGGCGGCGGTGCCCAACTCTTTGGAACGGGGGATTTGGCCTTTTTCTCGTGCCTGGCGAAGGCGTTGTTCCGTAGGCTGTTCTGTTTTTTCCTGACCGTCCGACTCCGCCATTCAGCCTCCCTCGCAGGTCAGTAGCAGGGTGTCACACATCACCGTCTGCAACCGTAACCACTGATTCTGGAAATGCCCCAGAAATCCGCCCAGGGTCAGCCACAGAATAAACAGGCCGCACACCATGCTCACCGCAAAACCGACGCTGAAAATGTTCAGCTGGGGAGCGGCCCGGGTCAGCACCCCGAAGGTCAGGTTAATCAACAACATGGCGACGATGGCCGACAACGACATCGCCACCGCTGCCTGAAACAGCAGGCTCAACAACCCGGCCAGATTTCCCCAACTGGTCACCGACAGACCATTCATCGCCACCGGCAGGGTGTCAAAGCTCAGTACTATGGCTTCAATCATCACTAGGTGACCGTTCAATGCCAGAAACAGCAGGGTACCCAGCATCAGATATAGCTGCCCCACCACCGGAGTCGACTGACCGTTGAGCGGATCGACCATGGAGGCAAAGCCCAGACTGGTCTGCATGGCGATGATCTGACCGGCGGTGACGAAGGTTTGCAGCAGAAACTGGGACAGCAGGCCGATCACGGCGCCAATCAATACCTGCTGGCCGGTGATCAGAAAGCCGCCGACCGAAAACAGCGCCACATCGGGCATAGGAGGCAGCACCGGCGCCACCGCCAGGGTGGTGGCGAGCGCCAGCAGCACGCGGTTATAAACCGGCGTCAGCTGGGCACCAAACATCACCATGGTCATCATCATTCCGGCAATGCGGCACAGGGGCCAGAGGTAACCGGCCAGCCACATCAGGATCTGTTCGGTGCTGTAGTTCAAACATCGTCTCCGAAAACAAGACCAGGGCCGTATAACCTGGTGTCAGCCAACGACCTGCGGGATCTGGTAAATCATCTCGTAAAAGAAATCCATCAGCATATCGAAGCCCCAGTGGGCGCCCACCGCCAGGGCGCCCAGGGTCACCAGCAAACGGGGCAGGAAGCTCAGCGTCTGCTCGTTGATGGAGGTGGCCGCCTGAAATACCGCCACCACCAGACCGATGGCCAGACTCGGCAAAATCACCGCCGATACCAGCACCGTGACCAGCCAGAGCGCACTGCGAAAGATGTCGACGAAGGTTTCCGGGCTCACTATCCCGCTCCCAGGCCAAAGCTGTTGGCCAAGGTACCCATGATCAGATTCCAGCCGTCCACCAGCACGAACAGCATCAGCTTGAACGGCAGCGAAATCAGCATCGGTGACAGCATCATCATACCCATCGCCATCAGAATGCTGGCCACCACCAAATCAATCACCAGAAAGGGCAGAAACAGCATGAAGCCAATCTGAAAGGCGGTTTTCAGCTCACTGGTGACGAAGGCCGGTATCAGCACCCGCAGCGGCACCTCGGCTTCGCTGTCGACCTTGATGTCGGCGATGTCGAGAAAGGTATCCAGATCCTTGACCCGGGTCTGGGCCAGCATGAAGTCACGAATCGGCAGCTCGGCCCGGGCCAGCGCTTCCCGGGAGCCGATTTCTTCCGCCAGATAGGGCTGCAGCGCATCCGCATTAACCCGATCCAGCACCGGCGACATGATGAAGAAGGACAAGAACAGGCTGATGCCGATCAGCACCTGATTATTGGGGCTTTGCTGCAGGCCCAAGGCCTGGCGCAGAATCGACAGCACTATGATGATGCGGGTGAACGAGGTCATCATGATGACCATGGCCGGCAAGAAAGACAGCGCCGTCATCAGCGCCAGCACCTGCAGCGTCAGGCTGTATTCCTGAGTACCGTCCGCATTGGTGGTGACCGTTACCGCCGACATGCCCTGCTGCGCCATCGCCGGCCCGGCCAGCAGCAACAACAGGGGCAGATAGAGACTAAGACGGCTCATGGCCGCTCCTGTCAGTCCGCCTCGCCAGTAAAGAAGTCGCCTGCTCCGGCGCCAGCGGTTGTTCCAGCTTGCCAAGACCCGAAATCTGCTGGGCGGTGACGCCGAGCAGCCACTGCTCTTTACCTACCTGTACCACCAGCAAGCGTTCGCGTTGGCCCAGCGCCAGCGAGGCCACGATGTTGAGCTGACGACTGCCGCCCAGCAGAGAGGCGCCGCGCAGGCGGCGCAGCAACCAGCCCAAGACCAGGATCACCCCAATCACCAGCACCGACGACAGCGCCCATGAATCCCAGCGGACTTCCGGCCCCTGAGCCAGCGCCGTGGCCGGCAGCAGCAGTAATATCGATAACAGGCGCATTATTTGAGCTTTTTGATGCGTTCGGTCTGGCTGATCACATCGGTCAGCCGAATACCGAACTTGTCATTTACCACCACCACTTCGCCATGGGCGATCAGGGTGCCGTTTACCATTACATCCAGCGGTTCACCGGCCAGCCGGTCCAACTCGACCACCGAGCCCTGATTCAGCTGCAGCAGATTGCGGATGCTGATGCGGGTGCGGCCCACTTCCATCGAAATGGTGACCGGAATATCCAGAATGGCGTCAAGTTTTCGACGCTCGTCACCGGACAGGGGATCTCCGGTGGTGTCATTGAAGTCATTCAGCTCGACCCGCTTGACCGAGTCCTGCTCTTTTTCTTCACTCTGCGATGTCTGCTCGGCCAGCGCCTCGCCCCAGACATCATCCAGCTCATTCTGTTCATCACTCATGATGCATCCTCAATGGTTCTTTCCAGTTCTTCCAGCTCGGCCTCGCCGTCGATACGGACGCCACGGCGGGTGACGTGACTCAGTTCGGTCTTGACCGTTTCCGGCTTCTTGATTTTTTCGCTGATTCGCACGGCCATTTTTTCTCCGGCACGCCCCAGCTGGGCACGGAAACTGGGTAACTCTTCTACCGACACCAGCAAATGCTCGGGCATGTCCACCGGAATAATATCACCGGCCTGCAATTCCATGATGGCGCGCAGGCTCAGCTCTTTTTCCAGCAGCCTTACCGACATATCCACCCCCACATCGAGGATTTCATCGCGCAGCGCCTTGCCCCAACGCAAATCATTTTCGCCCTTGTCGCTTTGCACACCGGCATCCAGCAGCTCGCGAATCGGCTCCAGCATGCCGTAAGGCAGGGTGACGTGAAAATCCCCGCCTCCGCCATCCAGTTCGATATGAAAGGAGCTGACCACCACCACCTCGGTCGGGCTGACGATATTGGCCATGGTGGGGTTGACCTCCGAGTCCAGATACTCGAATTCCACGTCCATCACCGGCGCCCAGGACTCCTTGTAATCTTCAAACACCAGCTTCAGCAGCAGTTGTATTACCCGGCGCTCGGTCGGGGTAAATTCACGACCTTCAATCTTGGCATGACGACCGTCACCACCAAAGAAATTGTCTACCAGAATAAACACCAGTCGTGCTTCCATGGTAACCAGCCCTATGCCCTTGAGCGGACGAAAACGCACCATGTTGAGGCTGGTAGGCAAAAACAGCGAATGCACGTATTCGCCGAACTTGAGCATTTGAACACCGTTGACCGACACTTCAGCGGTGCGACGCATCATGTTGAACAGGCTGATACGCATATGCCGGGCAAAGCGCTCGTTAACCATTTCCAGTGTCGGCATGCGTCCACGAACGATGCGATCCTGGGAAGAAAAGTCGAACATGGCAACGCCGTTACCCTCATTGCCCGTCTCTTCCTTTACATCGTCCACCCCGTGTAGCAGGGCATCAATTTCATCCTGAGATAACAGATCGCTCACGATTCACCTATTGCATTACGATACCGGTAAAGAGCACTTTTTCTATCAGCGGTGCTCCCAGCTCTTCCGTCAACACCCTGTTTAACTCGCTCAGCGCTTCCTGACGCACTCCCCGCTTGCCGTCGGCAGACAGGTAATTATCGGCACTCTGGCGGCTCAGCACCGTCAGCAGCACACTTTCCAGCAACGGCAGATGCTGCTTGGCCTTGGTTTCCCCGGCCGCTCCTCGTACCATCAATTGCAGTTCGACCTGCACCAGTCGCTCCCGCCGGCCGGCCGGTACCGAGAAGATAAAGGGACGATCCAGGCCAACATACAGCGCCTGATTGTCTACCACCGGTTCCGCCTCGACACTCTGTGAAGCGGGCATCAGCCACCAGGCTGCACCGCCGCCGGCGCTCAGCAGCAGTAATACCATTACCCAGACAAGTTTACGTTTGTACCATGCCACTTTGGGCATGATCAGATCATCGGCCATGCTGTACCCTTATCCTTGCGGCAAACGCGTAGTTTACCCATTTGAATCATGCAAAAAAATCAATTCTACCGGCGTCATCGGTGCGACTCGACAATCGCGCCTCGTCAACCGAAGACGCCTGAGCCTCATTGCCGGCCAGAGAGCCATAGCCGCGAGGGCCATTGCTGCGCCCATCGCCCCGTTGTTGTGCATCTTGTTGCGACTGCTGCTGGGCATCCTGTTGCGCGGCCTGGTTAAAACCACCCTGCTGACTGCCTGACTGGCCCGGGTTCTGACTCAGGTTCAGCCCCTGCTGACTCAGCATGTCTCTCAGCCGCGGCAAGGCCTGGTCGAGCAATTCCCGGGCCTGAGGATGACTGGCCAGAAACTGAACCTGTACTTCCCCCTGCTCCATTTTCACCTGAATTCGAAGGCCGCCCAGGTTCGACGGATCAAGACGGATTTCCGCCTCCTGCAGATTCTGGTTCACCATCACCTGCACCTGTTGCGACAGCTGTTTTGCGCTTTGTTCCGGTGCGCCCTGCTGCAGTGTTACCACCCGCTCCAGTAGCGCTGGCCGCTCCGAGGTAGATCCGGTCTGAATACCATCCCGGTTCATCACCATCATGCCGGCATCCTGAACAACGGGAGCTTGATTCATCGCCGCTGCACCTTCGCCACCGGACTGGCCCGGCAGCAAGGAGGCCGATGTCGGTTCAAACGCGCCCGAGGAGGTGCTAACCGGCTCCGCCTGGTTTTGCTGCTCACCTTCCCCCTCGGCCAGGGTAACCGACGGCAAGGCTTTGCCGTTTTCGTCGTTATTCACTGGTGAACCGGCCCGCAAGTCGGGTTGTGACCAACGGCGACCATGCTCTATTTGCGCCAGCCATTCGGGGGTACGAACCGATATCGCCTCTTGCTGTCGCACCACGATGGTATCTTTATTCGCCAGCGAGTCGGCTGTCTGGGAGTCTGCCGTGTCTCTGCGCGTATCAAGCGGGGCAGCCTCCGCCGTGACCTTTGGTCGACCTTCCGCTGACGTCGTTTTGCTCTGCTGGCCTGCACCAGCCTGCGAGACGGCCAGCGGCATTGCCGTCATCTCCTGTGGTATCCGCTCGGCCTGTTTCTGTTCCGCACGGCCTTCGGCTTCATCAAACCCAGCAAAGTCGGGATTAGCGGCAGCTTGAGGAGCAGGCACTGCCGGCTCCCGAGCGCCTTTAGCCGGTGCGGTTGCCTGGCCTGATGCCCCTTCGAAGATGGCAGAGTCTGCCTTGCGGATCTGCTCTGCCGAAGGCGAGTCGGCAGGTTGTTTGCCGGATGCTTGCTGTTCCGCTACTTGCTGCTCGGCTTTGGTCGCCATGGTTGGTGGCAATTGACTGCCGCCTTCCTGCCGGGAAGACAGGCCAGGCTCTGCCGTTATTGCCGAGCGACCCGCGAGGGTTAACGATTCGGTGCCAGAACCGCGCCAGGCATCGTCGGCGGCGTCAGTCGCCGCACCCTTTATCGAGTCACTGCCTGCGGCTTCGTCTTCTGTATCGGCTTTCGTAGCCGATGCCGCAGGTGCCGAGACATCACTGGCTGTGTCGTCAGCAGAGCTCTCTCCGGCCTGAACTGACTCGGCTGCCACAGTGGTCGGCGTGGAGTTCGGTGTTGTCGTCGATAAAGAGGAAAGCGAGGGTTCAGGCCCGGTGGTATTCGCCGGTTCCGCGTCGCGATTATCCGCCGTCTCGTCCAATGGTGACGTTGTGCTCGTCGCCGTTTTTTCATCCTGAACAGCAGTTCCGGAAGCCGCGATATCAGCATCATCGGGCTTGACCGCCGCGGTCTGCCGGCTGTGGTCGGCCTTCGTCTGCGAGGCACTTTTTCCGGAGCCGGTCTGTTGCGTCAGCACGTCGGCAAAGCGGCCGTGCTCTCCGGCGCTATCGCCCTCGCCGATTCTGCCGCCCGTTTCTGTGCCGGTCTGAACCCGCATAGACATGATGTTCATGGTCATGATGAAGTGATCCCCGTAAATCCTGCGACAGCGCCGTCTGTCATTAAACCGGCTTCATAGCTTGTGGTGACTTATGCAAAAATTGCACCATCGAGACAAAGTTCACACTAATAAAATAAATGGCCGGGTTTGAGTACCCGAGTCAAGCCTACAGACTCTTTTTGTGGAACCGGTAGATAGCCAGGTTATCGAGCATTTTTTGCTCCTGACGAGCGCCTTCTAGCCGCTGTCGCTCGGCATCCCGCTCCATCAGCTTGTCAATCGCCTGCTTGCGGGTGCGTATCGCCATCCAGGCACTACGGCTTTGCTCCAATTGCTGTCGAGCCTGCTGCAAACCCTGCTGCTGCTGCTGCTGAGACAATTCCAGCTTGTCGATAAAACCCTGAAAGTGGCCGAACTGGTGGGCACTGAGACCTTGCTGGCCACGGTTTTGAAATTCCTGACTGTAATGCCGCTGATACTGGCTCAGGGTCTGCTGCTGCTGTTCCAGCTGTTGCAACTGCAACTGGGCCGAGCCCAGTTCCGCCGCCGCCTTGCGTTCCTGACCGTCGAGCTGATCCAGCAGCAACCGCAGGGCCCGACTCATCAGCCGGCTCTCAACAGCGGTTTGCTGATGGTTTCAAGATCGGTCAGGCACATGGGAAACTCCACCACGTCTTTCATGCTCTGGGTCAAAAAGTGATCCAGCCGGGGCCGAATATGAATGGCCATGTCGAGACGGGGATCGGCGCCGGACTGATAGGCGCCGAGGTTGATCAAGTCGTGATTCTGCTGATAGAGGGCATAGGCCTGCTTGACCGCACGCGCCTGCTGCTGATGGGCATCGGTGGTCACCGCCGTCATCACCCGGCTGATCGATTTTTCGATATCGATGGCCGGATAATGGCCGCTGTCGGCCAATTGACGCGACAGCACGATGTGACCATCGAGAATGGCGCGGGCCGCATCGGCAATGGGATCCTGCAGGTCATCCCCTTCGGTCAGTACGGTGAAGAAGGCGGTGATGCTGCCCTGGCCTTCGGCACCGTTACCCGCTCGCTCCACCAGCGCCGGCAGGCGGGCAAACACCGAGGGCGGATAGCCCTTGCTGGCCGGGGGCTCGCCGACCGCCAGCGCGATTTCGCGCTGGGCCTGGGCATAGCGGGTCAGCGAGTCCATCAGCAGCAGCACGTTGAGCCCCTGATCGCGAAAATACTCCGCCAGCGTCAGCGAGGTTTCACAGCCCTTGAGTCGCATCAGCGGCGAGGCATCGGCCGGGGCCGCCACCACCACGGATCGGGCGCGGCCTTCTTCGCCGAGAATCACATCGATGAACTCTTTGACCTCCCGGCCCCGTTCACCAATCAGCCCCACTATCACCACATCGGCCTTGGCGCCGCGGGTCATCATGCCCAGCAGCACACTCTTGCCGACCCCGGAGCCGGCAAACAGCCCCATGCGCTGACCCTGCCCCACGGTCAGCAGGGCATTGATGGCGCGCACACCCACATCCATCGGCGCTTCGATGGGCTTTCGCGCCATCGGGTTAAGCCGTTGGGCGGTAAAATCGGCGGTATTGCTGGTGACGATGGGGCCCAGACCGTCCAGCGGCTGGCCGATGCCGTCGATCACCCGTCCCAGCAGCTCCATGCCCACCGGCACCCCGGCGCCCTGCCCCACCGGCGTCACCCGGGCACCGGGAATCACCCCCTTGAGCGATTCGCTGGGCATTAAAAACAGCCGGTCGTCGGCAAAACCGACCACTTCGGCGTCCATTTCACCAAACATCGTCTGGATCTTGCACTGGCTGCCGACGGCGGCGGTACAGCCCACCGCCTCCAGGGTAAGGCCGACCACCCGGGTCAGCTTGCCGCTGGCCGCCATGGCCGGCATCAAGCCCCTGGCCTGATAAGCCGCCAGCCGTTCAGAGAGTGTCATGGAAACGATTCCAGTTGGCCTTGATGAAGTTGGCCATCAATTCGTCGATGCGCAGTGCCAGGCTCACATCCAGTTCGGACATGGCGGTTTTTACCCGCAGATCACCCCGGGCCAGATCCGGCTCGCTCACCAGCTCCCAACGCCGCTGGCGTCGGCTTTTTTCATCGAAATGCTGTTCGATAATGGCCATGTCATCCGGGTGCAGAAACAAGGTAACGTCTCCCTCATGCCCCGGCAAGGCCGCCACCGCTTCACGCACCGTGGCCAGCAATAACTGCGGCGAGGTAGTGGCTTCGGTTTTAAGCAGATTACGAGCCAGCTCCTGCGCCAGGGTAACCAGACTTTGCTCTACCACCTGGTCTATCTGCGCCAACGGTGCCTGCAACTGTTCCAGCAGTTGCTGCCATTGTTGATGCTGCTGCTCGATTTGCTGTTGCCCTTCAGCCAGCCCCTGCTCCAGTCCTTGCTTGAGACCGGCCTCGTGGCCCTGCTGCAGCCCGGTAAGGCGACCTTCTTCCTGCCCGGCGACCAGGCCTTCCTGCTTGCCCTGTTCAAAACCTTCTTCGTAGGCAGCCTGGCGAATGGCTTCCAGCGCCTCGGCGGTCAGCGGTTCGGGCTCCGGCTCCGTCATCGGCTCGGGTTCGGCCACCTCGACCCGGCGCTTGATATTCAGCGCCTGCTGTTCTCTTGGCTCCGGCCGAGGCGATGTCATGTCTGGCCAGGGCCAGTGCTCGGCATCCGCGAATTTATCCCGGGGTACCCGGTCGTGATCCGAGGCATAAGGATGACGACTCATACGAAGTCATCTCCGCCACCCTTGGCCAGCATCAATTCCCCGCTGTCGGCCAGACGACGGGCAATGGCCAGAATTTCCTTCTGGGCGACCTCGACATCGCTCACCCGCACCGGGCCCATGGCGTCCAGATCGTCCTGCAGCATTTCGGCGGCCCGCTTGGACATGTTGCCCAGGAACTTGTCCTTGAGCTGATCGTCTGCCCCTTTCAATGCCCGCTGCAGCAGCTCGCCGTTCACCTCGCGCAGCAGCATCTGTATGCCGCGATCGTCGACATCGATCAGGTTTTCGAACACGAACATCAGATCCTGGATCTTCATGCTCATCTCTTCGTCCTGATCGCGAATCGAGTCCATCAGGGTGCCTTCGATAGAAGTATCCAGATAGTTCATGATGTTGGCCGCCGCCTTGAGACCACCCATCTTGGCGGCCTTGGCGCCGCTCTGACCGGCGAACTGTTTTTCCATGATATCGTTCAGCTCTTGCAACGCCGCCGGTTGCACCTCTTCCAGCTCGGCGATGCGCATCACCAGATCCAGCCGTACCGGCTCGGCAAACAGCTGCAGAATTTCGGCGGCCTGCTCCGGTTCGAGATAGGACAACACTATGGTTTGAATTTGCGGGTGTTCGTTATGAATGATGCTGGCCACCTGGCGGGCATCCATCCATTTAAGCGAGTCCAGGCCGCGCGAGCCGGCACCCACCGAAATCTGCTCCACCAGGCGTCCGGCCTTGTCTTCACCCAGCGCAGACACCAGGGCGTTGCGCACAAAGTCCTGACTGCCCACACCGATTTTGGTGAAGCGCTGAATATCCTCGATAAAGAGACGATGCACCGCCCCCACCCGCTCGGGACCGAAGTCACCGACCGAGGCCATTTTCATGCCCAGGCGCTGTACCTGCTTGGGATCGAGATGGCGAAATATCTGCGCCGCGTCTTCTTCGCGCAAACTCAGCATCAGCAGGGCGGCTTTTTCGGTGCCGGTCATATTGTCGAGCAGCTGACGCTGCTCATCGGTAATCATCAGTTGCTGCGTATCAGTCATCGGCTTTCACCCAATTTCTCACTACCTGCGCCGCCAGATCCGGCTCGTTGGCCACCAGGGCCCGAATGGCCGACAGCACGTCTTCATCCTTGTTCAGGTCGGGCAGTTGCAAACGGCCTTCGCGAAGACCAAACATGCCTTCATCCTGTTCGGCCTGCTGCGCCAGCAACGACAGGCTATCATTGCCCAGCAGCGCATTCTGGCCGTCCAGATCCATGTCTTCCGGCATTTTCTCATCGCTGCCCAGCAGGCGTCTGACCATGGGCCGCACCAGCGTCAGCAACAGCACTATCAGCACAATCACGGCGCCGAGAATACGGGCCAGATGCAGGAACCAGGTTGTTTCGTAGAAAGGCACGCCGACAATATCGTCCAGCTGGGGCCGGTTGAACGCCACCGACACCACTTCGATGGCGTCGCCTCGGCTCACATCGAAGCCCAGGCCACCACGCAGCAGCCGATCAATTCGGGTCAGTTCTTCCGGCGTCAGTGCGACCCGCTCCTGAGTGCCATCCTCCTTGCTGATGGTCTTGTGATCTACCGCTACCGACACCGTTAACCGGCGCACATCACCGGTCGCACTCTGGGTGTGACTGATGGTGGTGTCCAGCTCGAAATTGCGAGTGGCTTCACGACGGGAGCGCTCGTTGCTCTGTTTTTCCTGGGCAGTCCCGGCCTGTTCGGGAATATCCGACTCGGCCGGTGGCTGATTGGTCAGTGCGCCCGGAATGCCAATGGCTCCCATGCCGGAGGTGTTGTCTTCCATCACCATTTCCGAGCGTACCGCCGGCAGGTCCGGGTTGAACGACTTGACGGTCTGCTCTTTGCGGGTGAAGTCGAGCCGTACATCCACTTCTGCGGTGTAATTGCCCAACCCCAATACCGGACTCAGAATGGCGTCAATTTTCTGGCGATATTCCGCTTCCTGCTTTTGCTGCAGTTCGAATTCGCGACGGGTTCGCGCCGACAGCGGATCTTGCGAGCCGGAGTTGAGCAAGCGACCGTTTTGATCGGTCACCGTGACCCGATCCGGGGTCATGTCCGATACCGCCGAAGCCACCGTGTCCACGATGGCATCCACTTCTTCCTGCCGCAATGTACCGCCCCGGCGCAGGTTCAACACCACGGTGGCACTGGGCTGACGCTTGTCGCGTACAAACACGTTTTCGCGCGGAATGGCCAGCAGCACCTGGGCCTGGGCCACACTGTTATATTGCTCTATGACTCGCGCCAGCTGTCGTTCGCGACTCAGGTTGAGCCGTTCACGTTCCAGACGCTGACTAATGCCGAAGCCGGGGTCGGACAGCAGAATCGAATCACCCTGAGGCGGACTCTGATCCAGACCGGAACGGCGCAGATTAAGCTGAATGTCGGAAAATTGATCGGCCCGCACCAGTACGGTACTGCCATCGATGGTGTATTCGATTTTCTGAGCATCGAGAAAGTCGAGGGTTTCAATCAATTCCTGATTGCTGTAAACGCCCAACGGACGCATTTGTGGCTCTTTGCCCCACAACAGAATAAACACCGCCAACGCCAGACAAATCGCCAACGCCAGCACAATAATGATCTGACGTAGAATGTCGGTATTGCCCAGCAGAGCGAAAGGCGTGCTTTTCTGCTCTTGAGCTTCCAGTGAGTTATCCTCGCCGGTGGCAAGTGCAGATTTGTCGGTATTCACCAACGGATTATCAGCCACCAATCAAGTCCTCATACCGGCATGTTCATAATGGTTTTGTAGGCGTCGACCACCTTGTTGCGCACCTGAACGGTGGCTTCAAAGGCGATACTCGACTTTTGCGCCGAAATCATCACCTGCTCCAGGCTGACCGATTCGTCGCCGAGCTCGAAGCGATTACGCAGATCGCCGGTGCTTTGCTGCAGACCATTGACGTTGTTGACCGCCTGGGTCAGCAGGGCAGAAAAATCCTGTTGCGGGGCTACGCTATTGGGCGGCGTCAGCGGTTGCAGTTCGCTCTTGATGGCCTGCATGTCGGTTAATAGTGCGGCTGCGCCAATGTCCATCCCAGTCATCCTCTGTCAAAATAAATAGCGTGAAGATCATAATGCAAACGACGGGCCAGTCTATCTTTATCTGCTCGCCGGCTGCTATCTGCTCATTCAGAGTCCGATTTATTGGATCTTCTGGGCAATGACGTAACCCTTTGATCGAATAAATTAAACTCTACCAAAAAAACATCGTCACACCGGTACGCAAATGCCGGCATCGCGCATGCGCGCCAGTTTATAGCGCAGGGTGCGGGGGCTGATGCCCAGTTTTTCCGCCACCTGCTGACGGCTGCCGGCACAGGTTTGCAAGGCCTGCAGAATAAGCTGGTGTTCCTGGGTAGCCAGCTCCTTGCCCAGATCTCTGTCCGGCTCGTCATCATGCCCGAAGGCAGCCCTGGCTGACGTGATAGTGGCTGGAGTGACAGTGGGTGATACGGGTGATGAGGCATCCAGCAGAATATCGGCCGCTTCAATGACCTCGCCATGCGCCAGAATCAGCGCCCGCTGTATCACGTTGCCCAGCTCGCGCACATTGCCGGGCCAGTGCCAGGCCTGCAGTCGCGCTTTGGCCGCGTCACTCAACACCAGACCGCCGCGCCCCAGCTCGCGCGCATGGCGCTGCAGCAGATATTCCGCCAGCGGAACAATGTCGCCGGGACGCTCAATCAGTGCCGGCCAGTGCAACGGAAACACGTTAAGCCGGTAATAGAGATCTTCCCGAAAACGGCCTTCTGCTACCGCCTGGCGCAGATCCCGGTTACTGGTGGCCAGCACCCGCACATCAAGCCGAATGGTCTTTCGACCGCCCAGTCGCTCCACTTCCCGCTCTTGCAACACCCGCAGCAACTTGGCCTGCAGGTTGAGATCCATTTCGGTAATTTCATCCAGCAGCAGGGTGCCGCCGTTGGCCTGTTCAAACTTGCCGGGACTGGCCTGCACCGCCCCGGTAAAGGCACCCTTTTCGTAACCGAACAGAGTGGCTTCCAGCATGTTATCGGGAATGGCGGCACAGTTGATGGCCACAAAGGCGCCCTCGGCCCGCTCGGAGCGACGATGAATAAAACGCGCCAGCACCTCTTTGCCGGTGCCGCTGGGGCCGCTGATCATCACGCTGGCGCCCGACTCGGCCACCCGGGTGGCCAGTTGCAGCAGCTGTATGCTGCCGGCATCCCCCACCACAGGATCGCCGCTCTCTTCAGTAGCTTGCGACACATGGCGCGACACCACCACCAGCAGGGCATCGGGCGTAAACGGCTTGGCCAGGTAGTCCACAGCACCCGCACGCATGGCGGCTACCGCCCCCGCCACCTGAGCGTAGGCGGTGATCACCAGCACCGGCAGGCCGGGAATGCGGCGGTTGATCCAGTCCAGCAACCCCAGGCCGTCCATGCCGGCCATCTGTACATCGGTGATTACCAGCCGTGCCGCCCGCTCTTGCAGCCAGACGATGGCGGCCTCGGCACTGTTGACCACGGCACAAGAAAATCCCGCCAGCAGCAGGGTATCCTGCAGCGCCTGCTGCAAACCCGCATCGTCTTCCACTATTAGTATGTCCACCAGGTTCGGCTGAAGGTCATGACTCATGATGAGGCTCCTTATCACTGTTGTCGTCGATGGCACTATTATCCGCAGCCAAGGGCAGCCACAGACTGAAACAGCTGCCCTGCTCCGGCATCGATTGCACCGTAACCCGGCCCTGATGGGCGCGTATCACCGCCGTAACCGCCGCCAGTCCCAGACCGGTGCCCTGGCTGCGAGTGGTAAAAAACGGGGTAAAAATCCGATTGAGCAGGCTGGTGTCCATGCCCTTGCCGTTATCCTGCACCCGTATTTCGGCTTCATTATTGGGTGCCGGCTCCACCGTCAGAGCGATCCGGGTCGCCCCGGCTTCTGTGGCATTCTCCAACAGATTCAAAATGATGCCTTTGAGGGCATGCGCATTACCGAGCACTCGAACCGGCTGTGTCGAAGAGGCATCAAGAGTCGCGCGTCCGGCCGCCAGCAGGGGCATAACCGCCTCGGCGCATTCGCTGACCAGCGCGCTCAGCTCCAACTGCTCGGCGATGGAATGCTGATCGGATCGGGCAAACAACAAAATGTCGCTTATTTGACGCTCTATGTCATTCAGCCGCGCCATCAGCCGCTGCTGAAACTGCGTCCGTTGTTCGTCGTTCAAGCTGGCCGCAGATAAATTGGCGCCATATAACATGGCCGCAGACAGGGGGGTGCGAATCTGATGGGCCAGCGTCGCCGCAATTTGTCCCAGTGCCGCCAGCCGCTGGGCGTGGCTTTGCTGCTCCACCCAGGTGCGGGTAGGCGTCATGTCGGTCAGCTGAATCAACTGCCCGGGCTGGCCTTCTATATGTGCGATGGCCAGCTGTATGCGCCGACCATCCTTAAGCGATATCTGCAGGCCA
Organism: Gammaproteobacteria bacterium; assembly: GCA_018222825.1. Taxonomy (GTDB): domain Bacteria; phylum Pseudomonadota; class Gammaproteobacteria; order Enterobacterales; family Aeromonadaceae; genus Oceanimonas. The sequence continues at coordinate 23,087 of JAAEZO010000001.1, read as the reverse complement.
TCGTCCGGCTGGGGCGCAAACACCCGCTCAATGACCTCGGGCCAGGCCACTCCCTGCAAGGGTTCACCCAATATGGTCCGGGCCGCCGGGTTGGCAAGCCGCACCCGCCCCCGGCCGTCCAGCCAGACCACACCGCTGGGCATGGCGCTCAGCAGTGACTCCATACTCAAGGGCGTATCAGACGACGCTTGTTGCACCAGGGCGAGATCGCGGAACATAACAGACAAAGGTTGAGGAGGTATTAAGCTGATTATTCAATAACCATGCCAGAGCGAAGGCGTGAAGCTTTTACCCTTCACAGCCCACGATTAATACCGTATTTCTTCATTTTTTCGACCAGAGTAGTGCGGCGCATACCCAGATGTTCGGCGGCTCGTGCCACTATGCCTTCGTTGACTTCCAGTGCCTGGCCAATCATGTCCATCTCGATATTGGCCAGCATTTCCTTAAGATTAACGCCTTCAGGCGACAGTGAAGGAAGCATTACTTCCGGCTCTTCCGCTTCTATACCGTCGGTGGCCTGAAAATCGAAAAAGGCGGCTTCGTCTTCGATAGGGTCATTACCGGACTGAAATATCGACGACAGTGCATCTCGTTCGTCCAGTTCGTCAAAAGGCCGCGCAACCAGTTGCTCATCGTTCAAGCAGCGGTACTTTGCCGGCAAATCTTCCGGCTGCACCAGCTGGTTGGGGCACAGAATAAACATTCGTTCTACCAGGTTGGACAGCTCGCGTACATTGCCCGGCCAGTGCCAGGACTGCAGCGAGACGATGGCATTCGGCGAAAAAGACAGCTCGGCACCATGAGTAAGCCGGTGACGACCAATAAGTTCATTCAGCAACAGGGGAATATCGTCTCGCCGCTGGCGCAAGGCCGGCGCCTCTATCGGAAACACATTCAGGCGGTAATAGAGATCTTCCCGAAAGCGCTGTTCATGGATCATCTGCTCCAGGTCGCGGTGGGTCGCGGCAATCACCCGAACTTTGGCTTTGATGGGGCGAGTGCCCCCCACCCGCTCAAAGGTGCGTTCCTGTAACACCCGCAACAGCTTCACCTGCATCGGCAATGGCATGTCGCCGATTTCATCCAGAAACAGAGTGCCACCTTCGGCCAGCTCGAAGCGGCCCTTGCGCGCCGACACCGCACCGGTAAAGGCGCCTTTTTCGTGCCCGAACAGCTCGCTTTCGAGCAACTCGGCCGGAATGGCACCACAGTTGATGGGCACGAACGGCCCTTCTGCCTGCAACGACAACAAATGAATGGCCCGCGCAATCACTTCCTTGCCGGTGCCCGACTCGCCCAGCAACAGCACATTGGCAGGCTTGCCCGCCACCTGACGGATCAGGTTCTTCACTTCTTGCATGGGGGCGCTGTCGCCGATCAGCAATTGTTGCAGCCTGGCATCCTGCTCGTTGGACGGCCGCACCGGCTGCCATTGTTGAGCCTGAGTCAGCAGTGCCGTCAGCTCACCATAGGTCAGCTCGTTGAGCGCACCCAACAAGTTGCCGTGATGGTGATGATTAAGCTGACCGTCGATATTTTGCAGGCTGATAAATGCATGATGAGGAAAAGTGTCCAGCAGCCGAGGCAGAGCAACGTCGGTTTCACCTACCAGTACCGTCAGATTCTGCGGCTGACTCTGCAGCCAGCTGTGATCTTCCGCCCGGCTGCCGCTGCGCCACTTCACCTGCATGAAGGAAAGGATGGCTTCAAGCCTTGACCGTCGTTCCTGGTTGTGATCCATAATCAAGACGAAGCCGTTAAAGCCCATGGGGTAAATATCCTTTCTATTTCAATTGGTTATTCTGAGTATTTACTCGATTATTATCCCGAATTCGGCCATAGCATAGCACCATGATGGAGCCAATATGAACCTATTAGTCGTAATTCTGACACATGCGTCAAAATAACTCGACAGATAAGGTCGCATAGGAGACTTGATCGTTGATCTGGATCAATTAAGCAGTACGGACTGATTATTTTTAAACCAATTCTGCATTAATTATCGAAGGAACTGGCAGATTTATGACACTGACCGCTTAATAACGACCGTATTCATACCGAACTAAAGAAACGACTTGGGATTAATGCTCACAATAACAAGAAGGTGGTCAATGAAGATATTATTGGCGGGAACAGAGGGTAAGACGAAAGGCAGCTTTTGGTAACAGAGAGTTTAGAGCTAACGGCACCGAACACCGGCGCCGCTTATGCAGTGTTTGCTTACGCAGGAACCTGCTGCTGGTCGGTAGGAATAGCATCCCAACTTTCTTTGATATCACGCAGCAAACCACTGATGGCTTCCAGCTTGTCAATACTGTTTTCGGTATTGGCCAGTACCAGCTCGGCCATGATGAACTCATAGAGGTTATCGAGATTGGCCGCTATATCACCACCGGTGTCATGATCCAGTGCCATACGCAGCTCGGCAACAATCATCATGGTGCCGCCCAGCAGTTCGCCACGCTGAGCCGGTTTTTCCTGCTCTATGGCTACACGTGCCTTGGCCAGTCGCTCCAGGGCACCAGCCAGCAGCATTTTCACCACTTTATAGGGGCTGGCTACGGTTTTCTGGCTGTCCAGAGCCACCGATTTATAGGCTTTCATTGAGCCGCGCATGAGTTACTCCTAAGTTACACCTAATTACGTTTAACGGTTTGATAAGCCTGCACAGAGCGACGGGCTTTATTCATTTTTTTAAGCTGCTCGCCGAGTTGCTTCTGTAGCTGCTCGGCGGCTTCTTTCAATTGACGCGAACGAGCAATCAACTCGCTCGACTCGGTAGCGCTTATACTACCTTCGCTAATCACTTGCTGCAGCAAGTCTGCCCTTATCGCTAACTGACGCGCAAAATAATCCTGGTCAAACTCGGCTTTCTTGGCCAGCTCGGCAAACAAACTAGTATCCAGCTCGGTTAACTGCACCAGTGAGCTCATTACTTACCACCGCTGAAGTCGGGCATGCTTTCGAAGGCGGAAACCACCGAGGTCAACTGCTGGTTCAGCTGCGCGACCATGATGTCCATGCTGGTAAATTGCTTGTAGGTCCGCTCTTCAAATTTTTCCATGTAAAGTTTGAAGTCGACGGCTTCTTTATCAAGCTTTGCCATTTTCTCGTTTAGCGACTTATCGCGCTCGGTTAAAATACCTTCTTTACCGACGAAGCTTTCCAGCATTTCGTCCAGCTTGTTGGACACCCCTTTTTCAGACGCAAACAACTGGCCAATGCGCTCGAAGTTGTCTTCTACCTGCTTTTTCAGAATATCTTCATCCAGCTCTATGGTGCCGTCTTTTTTACTGGTAATACCCAGATCAGTCAGGTTTTTGACCGGGGCGACAGCTCCTTCTACCGATTCGCTCAGCATGTTACGAATTTGCGAAGTTAAACTACGAGTACTGCTATCGCCATTCAGTGGGCCGGCACGCTCGGTTTCGGCATCATAAGATGTCAGTTGGTTGATGGTACTCATGACCTTGTTGAAGGCCGTCACAAAATCCTTGAGGTTGGTCTCGACCGTTTTCTTGTCGTAACCGATAGTCAACTTGGTATTCGGTTTTTCGCCGTCTGCCGCATCGTTGATTTTTTTCAGATCAAGGGTCACGCCCTGAATGGCATTTTTTATTTCATTGGTCTGACTGGTAACGGTGGCACCATCTATGGTCACTACCGCATCTTTGGCGGCCTGCACCGTGGTCAAGGCGTCGTCTAAGGTACCGAGATCGGCTCCACCCTCACCGTCTGCATTACCGATCGCCGACACGGTAATCTGGCTTTCAGTACCGGTTTTATCGGCAAAAAACACCAGCCGAGAGCCGGTATCGTCGGTGACCACAGTGGCTCGCACGCCCTTGTTATCTTCGGCATTGTTGACTGCCTCGGCCACCTCGGCCAAAGTACTTTTCTCTTTATCGATCGCTACCGTAAACGACTCGTCGCCGACTCCCAGGGTCAGGCTGCCTGAACCCAGTTTTTTTTCTGCGTCCGCCTTGGGAATGGCTGCAGTGCCCAGTTTGTGGGCCTCTGCCAACTCTTTCACCACTAGGGTATAACTACCGGCTACCGCGGTTTTGTCGGCGGTAGCGCTGACGAAACCACTGTTATTGAAACTGGTAGAGCGCTTTTGAAAGGCCTCTTCTTCGCCCAACTTTTTAAGTGAGTCTTGAAACTCGCTGAGCACCCCTTTGAGTGAGCCATAAGAAGACAGCTGCACGTTAATCTTACTGGCCTGGCGGGCTAGCATATTTTCCTTGGGTGCCCGCTCGGCGGCAACGGTCGCATCCACAAAGCTCTGAATCGGAAAGCCCGAGCCTACCCCGGGTAATTTGATACCGGCCACTGTGTAACTCCTATGCCTTGGTGTCGATTAAACCGCCGGAGGCTTCTGCCAGACGGGTGATCACATCCAGCAGTTCTTCGGACGGGATCTGGCGAATGATATCACCACTGTGATTATCTACCACCGTCACCACACTACGCCCCGAGTCTTCATCTACTCTGAACTTGAGGCCCCGGTTGAAACTGCCGATAAATGACTCCATCTGACCGGCCATTTCTTCCAGTTGCTCGGTAGAAAGCTCTGAGGCAACGGGCTTGTCTGCTGCCTGCACCGCCTGGGTAGTTTGCGTGGTTTCACTGCCTGCTGGCTGAGTAACGGCTTGAAGCTTTTGACCGGCATCCGACGTCAGCACAGGTGATTTTTGCGTTAAGGGAAGAGTATCCATCGTCATGTCCTTGGGCCTTTGCGGCCAGTACACATTTACCTTGATGAAACCGCTGTTTAGCTTAACAGCCTGAGTTTTGAGGAGGGCTTGATAATCAGAAAACTAAGCTAAACAGCGAAAAACCGGGGGCAAGGCCCCCGGTAACAACTTTAAGCAATTAACCGAGCAGTGACAGTGCCGCCTGCGGAATTTGCTTGGCTTGCGCCAGGATGGAAGTACCAGCCTGCTGCAGAATCTGCTGCTTGGTCAGGTTTACGGTTTCCTGGGCAAAATCCACATCCTTGATGCGAGACATACCGGCAGCGGCATTTTCACGAGTGTTGGCCAGGTTGTTGATGGTGCTGTTCAGACGATTCTGCATCGCACCCAGATCGGAACGCTGGTCATCGATCATACCGATGGCACCATCGAGAACTGCAATGGCAGACTGTGCACCTGACTGACTAGACAAATCCAGTGTAGAAACCGCTTTAAGCTTAGAGAATTCAGCGGTCGTACCAAGATCAATCGTGGCATTCACAGTACCAGCCGTAGCAGCAAATGATTCCGTGGAATTCAAACGCACTGAACCCGCCACAGTCGTTGAGTCGGTAGTTGTGCCCGCTGCACCATCACTGGCTACGATAGCAACCGCAGCGCCGGCATCATTTCCATCAATATCCTTGCCCTGCAAGGAGGCGCCAGCACCAGTAAACTCCGCAATATCAATGTCTTCACCCTTATCGTTCACAAAGGTGAGAGAACCGCCATCTACCGATGCCTTAACACCGGTCTCTGACGATTTAGCATTTACCGCATCAGCCAGGGTAGACAGATCATTGGCATCCGCGACATTTGCAGACACGGCGGTGCCATTTAACTCAAAGCTAATCTGTCCACTAGCAGTCAAGCCGGATAAAACGGCTTCAGTTCTGGCTTCGGCAGTGACGCCGGTATCTGCACTTTCGGCGTTAATAGCCGAAGCGATATCTTTAGCGCTATCACCGGCATTAACTGTAACATCTGCCGTTTTGTTACCATTGATAGTAATCGTATCCGCGGTGATACCATTATCGGCAGGCAAAGCTGCAGATGCGGCCGTACCTCCACCAAGACCTGCAGTTGCTGCTGTTCCCGCTGCAAGCGTTGTACGATGCGAGCCAATAGCATTGGCGGCTACACTTTTCAAAGACAAATCGATAGTTTCATTCGCATTGGCGCCCACCTGCAGGGTGCGGCTGCCGAAGCTACCGTCGATCAGGTTCTGGCCACCGAAGGAGGTAGTCTCGGCAATACGAGTCAGTTCGCTTTGCAGGGCGCTTACTTCTTTCTGGATAGCCTTGCGGTCATCAGATGAGTTAGTACCGTTAGATGACTGCAGAGCCAGGTCACGCATACGTTGCAGTATGTTGGTGGACTCGTTCATCGCGCCTTCTGCGGTTTGTGCGATAGAGATACCGTCGCTGGCGTTCTTCATCGCCACACCCAAACCACGTACCTGAGAGTTCAGACGGTTGGAAATTTGCAGACCGGCGGCATCGTCTTTGGCGGAGTTGATGCGGCTACCGGTGGCGAGTCGCTCCATGGAGGTGGCCAGAGCGCTGCTTGACTGGTTCAGGTTACGCTGTGCGGTCATGCCGGTAACGTTGGTGTTGACTGTAATCGCCATAATTAAACTCTCCGTTGAGGTTCTTTCCGGCGCCATGCCGGTGTTGCGTTCTTGATTAGGTTATCGGCAAGGAAAGTAACGACTTTAAAGTTTTTTACGCGCTAAATTGTCGGAATATTTTCTTGCCTGGTTACATATGAGTATCGGCATGGCGAAGGGAAGCTTTAGGAGAAATTATGGGCCGTGAGGCGTGAGGCGTGAGGCGTGAGGCGTGAGGCGTGAGGCGTGAGGCGTGAGGCGTGAACGATAATGGAACCCCATCATCAGGGTCGAATAAATTCGACCCTACAGCTAACGCCTTCCCTTTCACCATATTAAATGTAATTAAACAAACTCATGTTCTGTACCTTGCCAAACATGGTCTGGGTGGCTTGCAGGGCAACCATGGTCTGACTGAATTCGCCGGTAGCCTTGGCGTAGTCAAGGTCTTCCATGCCGCTGCGCAGTTTTTCCAGCGTCAGCGTCATGTCGCCGTGAGTTTCTTTCTGGTTGTCCAGTCGCCGCATACGGTTACCGGTATCGGCTCGAACCTGAGTAAAGTGGCCCCCCATGGCATCGAGTTCGTCGAGAATTTCGATCATTTCACTCTGGCCGCTGGGAGTGTGGCCATCGCTCTCGAGCCACTCTTTGGCCCGGTTTAAAATGTCGAATACGCCGCGATCATCCTGACCGGTACCGTCTTGAACCGTGGAGTTAAGCTCGATTTTATCGCCTGTTTTGGCTTCGCCTTTTACTACTATTTCCAGGCCGTCTACTTCTATCTTATCGCCGGGTTTATAAGGCAACTGCGGATCGGCAGCAGCAGGCAGCATGACATTGCCGCTCTCATCTTTAATCTGATAAAACACTTCTTCCGACTCTGGATCTGCAGGTATCACGCCAACAAACTCGACGGTATAGCGCTCTTGGTCACTAAAATTAGCACGGTCTGCAATGTTAGCGCTTTCTACTCGTACCTGGTCTTCCCGATGATCCGCAACCAGGTCATAACTTGCAGTAAAGTCGCCGCGCGGGTTGGGCACACCACCAAACACCAGGTCACCATCGTGGTTAATAGCCACTTTGACGCTGTCGCCCACCATCATCTCCCGCTGGCCGCTATCGCCGGAGTAGCTCACGCTACCGTCTGGCTGGCGGGTAAAGGGGTCATTATCGGTCTGAAAACCGCCGAAAATAGCCTGACCAAATTCGTCTTTGCTGTTGGCAATATCCAGCATTTCATCAATATGACTCTGTAACTGGGATTTGTAGGCATCGCGTTCATTTTGAGTTATCGCCGGGTTGTTAGCACCCAGCATAATCTCTTTGATTTGCTGGGTAATATTTTCACCGCTGGTCAGCCCCGTTTCTTCCCGGCGCAGCCGGTTCTCGGCCAGGTTGATGTTGTTCTGGTATTGTTCGAGCTTACGCAGTTCCTGCTTGTAGTTAAGAATGCCATTGGCTGCCACCGGGTCGTCACTGGCGTATTCTACCCGCTTGCCGGACGACATTTGACCCAACTGCCGGTTGGCCTCGGAAGAACGGGCACTGATATTGTCCAGGTTACGCTGAATAAATTGAAAACTGGCTATGCGCATCGTGATTCCTTAGCGTATCTGCAGAAGCGTGTTCATGGTCTCGGAGGCCACTGTCACCACTCGGGCCGAAGCCATGTAAGACTGCTGAAAACGCAGCAGATTGGCGGCTTCTTCATCCAGATTAACCCCGGAGGTAGACAGCATGCGGTCGTAAGACTGGTTGTAGGCCGCTTCGGCGGCCATCGCTTTCACCATCTGGTTTTTGGTGAGCCCGCCCATTTCTACCGCGGTTTTATTGAGGCTGTCAGTCACGGTCGACTTGCCGTTATTAAGCCACTTCTTGTTTTGCAACTCGGCAAATGCCAGCGCATTGGTGTTGTTGCCCGAGCCGCCCGCCTGTTTAATCTCAAACTGATCAAACTCTTTGGCATCGCCTTTGACAGTCAGCTCCACATCATTGAAGACGATATTGCCATTGGCATCGGGCACACCACTGAACAGGCTGGTGCCATTTTTATCGAGTACGTTATAAACCAGCCCACCTGCTCCGTCATCCTCCACCTTCAGGCTCAGAGGGTAATCAGCTTCGGGAACAGCCGTGGCCGGTGGCGCGACTTCATTCAACTTGATGTCTACCTTGGCAGTGCCTGTATTGTCTTTGTTGGCACTGACCATCACCGAACCGGATGCTGCAATCTGGTCACCGGTGTTCAGATTCACTTCCAGATCATTGCCGCCCTGACGGGTGGGCCTTAACTGCATTTCATCACCGGTATTGGGCACGTCGCTCAAGGTAAAGCTGAAGCCCAAATCCGGCATATTAATGGTTTGTGCAGGAGGCGATGAGTTATCTACATCTGCCGCATTAATGCCGAACGACTCACCGGTGGTGACATCGGTTAACAGGTAATCACCATTGGTTTGATATGTAAGCGTGTATTCGCCGCCGGTGAGTTTACCGGTATCGGTAATTTCAACCGCGCCGCTGATGGCCGGGTTGTTACCTATGAAACGACGGGCCTGGGCATCGGGATCGTTGATGTCGTTAAAGAAGTTTTCGCCCGCAATGCCATTCAGATCCACCCCCTGCGCCTGCACCTGGTTAAAGGCGTCGGCAATGGCGATAGCGGTTTTACCCATGTCGCTCAGGTTGGGGCCTAATACCTGATCGCGGTAATGAAACAGGGCGCCCATTTCTCCACCCAGAGCCTGACTGCCCTTGATGCGGGTGGCCTGATCCGGATTATTGGGGCTGGTCAAATACAGCTCGGTTTGTTGCGGATCCGGCGAGCCGGGTCTCACTTCCATGCCGTAGGCCTGGTTACCACTGACCAAGGGTTCGCGCCCGCCCAGCATCACCGAGATCATGCCGTTTTTGTCTTTGATGGTGGTAATTTGTACTTCCTGCCCCAGTTCCTGGATCAGTCGGTCGCGCTGGTCGAGCAAGTCGTTGGGCGTGCCGTTAAGGCCGGAATTAAAGATTTGCTGATTAAGCTCGGCAATACCGGCGGTGATAGAAGTGACGTGCTCGGCTCGGGATTCGAGATCCCGATTCTTGATGGTCATTTCCTGCTCTAGCGCGCTGTAATACTCGTTGAAATGATTGGCGATGTCGTTGGCATTGGCCAGCATCAGCTCCCGGTTACCTAGGTTGCCGGGGTTATCTGCTACGGCGTTAATGGCGCCATACAAGTCATCCAGACTGGCGGCGATGCCCTGATTGGTGCTGGTCAGTCCTTTATCGAGAAAGCTCAAGTGGTTATACAAGGCTTCTGCGCCCGCCTTCTCGGTATTATTGATGAGCACGTCTTTAAAGGCGTATTCCTGATACATGCGGGTCACGTCGGTTACCCGAGTGCCGGTGCCGTAAAACTGGCCCCCCGAATACATCTGCAGCGTGGTCATTTGCTCTACCCGCTGGCGACTGAAGCCTTCGGTATTAACGTTGGCGATGTTATGGCCGGTAGTAGCCAGCTGGGCCTGAGCCGCCAGCAAACCACTGACACCGGTTTGATACATATCAACAGCCATGATGTGTCCTTATGCTTGTGATACCAGTCGGGTTACGGTATTGAAAATGGAACTCAGTTTGTCGGCATACTTCGGGTCGGTGGCATAACCGGCCTCTTGCAATGCATTGAAATACTGCCGGGGCGAGTCGGTTTGCTGCAATGCCTCGCCGTAACGCGGATTGTCGTGCAAAAAATTCACGTAGTCGTTAAAGCTGTCGTTGAAAGAGCCATAAGCACGAAACGGTGCCTGTACCTTTACCGCGATTCCCTGCTCATATTCCAGAGTGCTGACCCAGGTTTTTGTTTGCTTCCAGCTGTTATCGGCCTTGATGCCGAAAAGATTATGGCTGGAGTCACCATTTTTTTGGCCGATGATCTTTTTACCCCAGCCGGTTTCCAGCGCGGCCTGCGCCAGCATGGCCTCGGGCGGCAGACCGAGCCGCTTGCCCGCTTCGGTCGCCGCGGGTAACAGGCGACGCACAAAGTCTTTGGGTGAGCGAAACGGCTCGCTGGCGTTATAGGTAACCGACTCTTTACCGGAGGTCGCCGCCGCCTGCAATGGGGGGCGAGCTGGTTCTGCGCCCGGTTTCGAATCCGCTTTTGCCTCGGGTGTCTCGCCCGAGCTCTGCTCAAGCGGCCGAACCACCTTGCCGGACACTCGACGCACCTCGGCCAGTTCAAAGTGTTTGGCCGGTGGTTCCACCTTGTTTTGCTCACCACCCAGCTGGCGGGCGACCAGGTCTGCCAGCCCCAGGCTGCCCTGCCGGCTGAGCTCGGCGGACATCTGCTGATCGTGCATGTCCTGATAATGCTGGGTGTAACGGCTGTTCATGGGGCTGTTGGACTCGAACACCTTGTTGGCGGCACGCATCGACTTGAACAGCTGCTGGGTGAACAGGCTCTCGAACTGGCGCGCGGCTTCGTCCAGCGCCTTGCCGCGATCTTGCTCAAAGCCCTGCTGGCGCAATTTGTCCAGCCCCTGAATGTCGTTGACCAGCAGGCTGTTGTTGAATGAGTCGGTGGGTTTCATGCCGTCACTCCTTTCATCGTGAGGCGTAAATAGATGAGGCGTGAGGGGAAAACACCAAGCCAGACGGTCGCATGCATTCGCTCCGGCGCCCCCTCCCCTTACTCTTCACGTTCAATTAAATAATCACCAGCTCGCCCTGAATGGCGCCGGCCTGACGCAGGGCTTCGAGGATGGCGACCAGGTCACCGGGCGCCACGCCGACCTGATTAATCGCCCGCACCAGGTCATCCAGGGTAGTGCCGGTGTCCAGCTTGAACATACGGCCGTCTTGCTGTTCTACATTGATGTTACTGTTGGGCACCACCACGGTTTCGCCACCGGCCAGCGCATTGGGCTGAGATACCTGAGGATTTTCAGAAATGGTAATGGTCAGGCCGCCGTGGGTAATGGCCGCCGGTTTCAGCTGTACCGACTGGCCAATCACCACGGTACCGGTGCGCGAATTGACGATGATTTTGGCGGCTTCGTCGGCCACGTCTACGGTCAGGTTTTCCAGCGTAGACAGATAACTGACCCGCTGCCCCGGATCACGCGGCGCATACACCTGTACCGAGGTGGCATCCAGCGCCTGGGCGTTGTTGGGGCCGACCAGATCGTTGATCACCTCGGCCATCCGTTTAGCGGTAGTAAAGTCGGAGCGGTGCAGGTTAAAGGTAATGGTGTCGCCACGACCAAACGAGTTTTGCACTTCGCGCTCCACCATGGCACCGCCGGGAATGCGGCCAACGGTGGGAATATTGATCATGATGGAAGAGCCATCGGCGCCTTCGGCACCCAGACCACCCACCACCAGGCTACCCTGTGCCAGGGCGTAAACCCGGCCATCCACCCCTTTGAGAAAGGTTTGCAGCAGGGTGCCGCCACGCAGGCTCTTGGCCTCGCCAATGGCAGAAACGGTAATATCGATGGTCTGGCCCGGCTTGGCAAACGCCGGCAACTCGGCGTGAACCGCCACCGGCGCCACGTCGTTCATCTTGGGCCGAAGGTTGTCGGGTACGGTAATGCCGAAGTTGTTAAGCATGGTGCGAAAGGTCTGGGCGGCAAAGGCGTTGTTCCGTTCGCCGGTACCGGGTAGGCCCACCACCAGACCATAACCCACCAGCTGGTTGGCGCGCACGCCGGCCACCGAGCTGATGTCTTTGATGCGGGCCGCCTGGGCGGGTATGGTGAAAGCGGGTAATAAAACCATGCTCAATAACAGGCAGGTGAACCGTTTCATTTATTAACTCCTTTGGCCGAATAGATTCGACCCTGCAAACAGCGACATTAAAACGGCAACCAGGGGCTGTTGAAGAATTTGGCCAGCCAGCCGCGACTCTGGGTATTGGCAAAGTCGCCGGTGCCGCCGTAATAGATGCGGGCGTTGCCCACCCGGGTCGACTCCACCCGGTTGTCGGCACCAATGTCCTGCGGCCGTATCATGCCGCTGATGCGTACGTATTCTTCACCGGTATTGAGCATGATCCACTTTTCGCCCTGCACCAGCAGATTACCGTTATCCAGCACCTGAGCCACGCTTACGGTGATGCTGCCCTGCAGGCTGTTGCTTTGGTTGGTATTGGCCTGACCGTCGAATTCGTTGCTGCTAGACATGGACGCCTGCAGCGGATAACCGCCGATATTGACCGGCGCACCACCGAGGCTGAGCGGATTGATGTTCACACTGGAGTCTTTGCCCTGCTGGGTGGTAGCACGCTTCTGGGCACGGGTAGACTCGGCCAGGTCGACGGTAATAATATCGCCCACCCGGTGCGCCTTTATGTCGGAATACAGGCTGTTGGCGTAGTTATCTCGGTAAATACCGCCGTTCGGCTCCAGCTGCTGCTCACTGAGGCTGGGGATAACCGGCGCAAAGGCGGGATCATCAGGTTTGGGGGTATAGGGAGTGCTGGTGCAGGCCGACAGCCCTCCAATACACAAGGCCAGCAGGCCGAACCTTGCCATTATGCTACGCATGACGTTATTCCTGTTTAACATGCCCGTTTACAGCTGCTGGTTAACGTAAGCCATCATTTCATCGACCGACGAGATCACCTTGGAGTTCATCTCGTACACCCGCTGCGCCTGGATCAGGTTGACCAGCTCTTCGGTCACGTTAACGTTGGAGGTTTCCAGCATGCCCTGCTTGATGGTGCCGTAACCATCGGCGCCGGCAATGCCCTGCAGTGGCGCACCGCTGGACTGGGTTGCCAGATAGAGGTTTTCCCCCTTGGGTTGCAGTCCGGCTGGGTTGGCGAAGTCGGTCAGCGTCAGCTGGCCAATAACCTGGGCGTCGGCCTGGCCGGCCAGCTGTACCGACACCTCACCGTTGGTACCCACGCTGATGCTCTGAGCATTGCCGGGAATCTGCATTTCCGGCTGCAACGGATAGCCGTTGCCGGGAGTCACGATAATGCCTTCATCGTTAAGCGCAAACTGACCATTGCGGGTATAGCCGGTGGTGCCGTCGGGCAGCATGACTTCGAAGAAACCCCGGCCATCAATCATCACATCAAGGGCGTTATCGGTAGTTTGTACGCTGCCCTGGGTAAAGGTTTTCTGAGTAGCCACCACCTTGCTGCCCGCCCCCAGCATCAGGCCCGAAGGCAAATTGGTATCGGCGGTGGCGCGCCCCCCCGGCTGGTGCACGTTTTGATACAGCAGGTCTTCAAAAATGGCCCGGCCTTTCTTGAAACCAACGGTGCTGGCGTTGGCCAGGTTGTTGGAGGTAACCGAAATATTGGTCTGCTGGGCATCGAGGCCGGTTTTGCTAATCCATAATGCGGGGTTCATCGCAATCTCCTTTAGATGCGCAGCAACTGTGCGTGGGCTTTATCATTTTCTTCGGCGTGACTCATCATCTTCAGCTGGGTTTCGAAACGCCGCTGCAGGTCGATCAGGTGGGTCATTTCGGCCACCGGATTGACATTGCTGCCTTCCAGCGCACCGGCAATCAGCTGCACCTGAGCCGAAGGTGCCTCGGCCTGACCGTCTTTACGACGGAAGAGACCATCCAGTCCTTTTTCGATGTCGCCGTTATCGGGCAACACCGTCTTGATGCGTTGCAGCTCGGCACCGCCATCGGTCGGTTCGCCTTCCAGCCGCGCAAAGATGGTGCCGTCTTTGTTGATTTCCATTTTTTCCAGCGGCAGCGGCAGAAAAATAGGCCCGCCGTTATCGTCCAGCACGTTAAGACCATTGCTGGTTTGCAACATGCCCTCGGGAGTCACCTGCAAACTGCCGAAGCGGGTGTAAGCCTCGGATCCGTCTTTGGACTCCACCGCCAACCAGCCGTCGCCGGCTACGGCAACGTCAAGATCCCGACCTGTGGTCTGAATGGGACCGGAGGCAAAACTTTGCCCCGGGCGCTCGGTCATGGCAAACACGCGGCTGGGTAGGCCTTCGCCAAACGCCTGCATGGCACGGGCCTGCTCCATATCGGCCTTGAAGCCGGTGGTATTGGCGTTGGCAAGGTTGTTGGCACGCAAGGCCACACTGTTCATGTTTTCTTTGGCGCCAGACATGGCGATATAAAGCAAATGATCCATTTCAGCTCCGTCGACTATGTTGCCGAATAAGTACTGATTGATGCTGAACGTCAGCTATTGCACCAACTACATTACAAATTTAAATGCAAAATTAGTGCCATTAAACATAGTGAGGGGTAAAGCGAGAGGCGTGAGGGGATTGAGACAAAAGCTCAACAATCGGTGTTAAACAACCCAACACCGATTGTTTTTATCAGAACAGAATTTACCGACTATCTGTGGTCCAAAAGCCACAGGCCACATAGGGGAGTCAGACTTTTCTTTGTCTGCCTCCCTCTTCACGCCTTACCCCTCACGATTTAGGTTACCGGATCTGCAAAATGGTCTGCTGCAGGGTGCTGTTCACTTCCAGCGCCCGCGAGTTGGCCTGGAAGTTACGCTGGGCGGTGATCAAGTCCACCAACTCGCTGGTCAGGTTGGTGTTGGACTGCTCCAGTGCCGCCACGCTGACCTTACCAAATACGCCGGTATTGGGCTGACCGGTTACCGCGTCGCCCGACAGCAAGGATTCTCGCCATTGGGTGTCGCCAACCTGAGTCAGGCCCTGATCGTTGGGGAAGCGGGCCATGGCCACAATACCCAGATTCTCGGAGGTGCCGTTACTGTAAGTGGCCTGTATCAGACCATCGGGGCCTACGTCCACCTTGGTCAGTCGACCAACGGTAGTGCCGTCCTGACTATTGGAGGTCACCTCGAAGGGGCCCGAGTTAAGGCTGGCATCGGTGATAGTGACTTGAATTTTTTGAGTACCATCAGAACCATTTGTGAAGCCCAGCTCCTCGGTATCAAAGTCGGTAACCGCCGATGTCAAATTGCCACTAGTATCAAACGAAATATCTTGCCCAACCCAAGCTCCTTGAACAGCCGGAGGAACGACTCTCGGCTGAAAGGCGTCCTGCCCGTCTACAAACACAAACATTTTCCATTCATTAGCAGGGGCGACAGCCGTATCGTCTTTCACGAAATACTGGGTCATGGTGTGGGTACCACCCAATGAATCATAAATGGTCATCGAAGTCGACGATGTGTACGTTGCAGAGTTGGTAGGATCGAAGTCGGCTACCGTCAGAGCATCCGCTTTAGCAGGTAAGTTAACACCAATATCCACATTTTCTGTCGCTTTAGGCTCACCGGCCTTGTCGGGGATTTTTAGCGCCTGGGTGCTGTTCAGACCCAGACCGGCAGGAGTACCGTCGGCATTGGCCTGATAAGTCTGCAGATAGTGGCCCTGGGAGTTGGTGATAAATCCTTGATCATTGAGTCGAAAGGCACCGGCCCGGGTAAAGGTGCGATCCAAAGAGCCTTGCTCGTTGGACATAACGAAAAAGCCGCTGCCGTTGATGGCCATGTCCAGCGAGTTATTGGTGAACTGCAACGCGCCCTGATGGAATTGCTGGGACACGGAAGCTGTCTGTACGCCGCTGCCGGTATTGGTCTTGGCGTTGGAAAAAATGGAGTTGGCGTATACGTCGGCAAACTCGGCACGTGACTCTTTAAAACCAAGGGTATTCACGTTGGCGATATTGTTGGCAGTTACGTCCAGATCTTTCTGGGCCGCGTTCACACCGCTCAGGGCAATATTAAAAGACATTAATGTTCTCCTTACGCCGCTTTACGGCCGGCTATTTCGAGTACCTGACTCAGGGGAATGCCCCCAAGACCAGCAAGGTTCACCAGAGTCGGACTGGTGGCACTGCCTAACGTCACACTGTCGACCCGGCCAAAAGCCAGGGCATTTAGATCTTCCCGTTGATTATCAATCAGACCGCTGACCTTGATTTTGTAACGCCCCTCGGGTGCCGGCTCGCCATTATCATTCAGGCCGTCCCAGGTAAAAGGCACATTGCCTTTTTGCGGACCGTCCAGTGACATGGTTCGCACCAGCTCGCCCTTTTCATTTTCTATTCTGATCAATACGTTATCAGCCCCCTCGCCGGTCACGGCGATGCCGTCTACCGGTTCAGACTGATCCCAATAGGCCAGGTTACTGGGCAGCAAGACTTTTTGCCCGACCAGACTGGAAGCCTGCAGCGCCTGGCTGGAGGTCATGACGTCACTCAGGCTCGACAGCTTTTCACTCATCTGATTAATGCCGTCTGCGGTAGTGAAAGACGTCATCTGGGCAATCATCTGAGAGTTATCTGCCGGTTTGAACGGATCCTGATAGGCCAGTTGCTGGGTCATGAGGGCGAAAAAGTCTTCCTGCCCCAACTGGGCCCGGCTGGGATCCTGAGCTTTTTCGGCCGGGCTTTGCTCACCGGGCCATTGCAGGCCGTTAAGATAATCGTTATTTACTTGCATGCGTTATTACCCCTTACCCAGACGCAGAGTCTGCTGCAGCATTTGCTTGGCGGCATCGGCAACCTGTACGTTGGTCTGATAATTACGTGAGGCGCTGAGCATGTCGGTCATCTCTTCCACAACGTTGACATTGGGCTTGTAGATAAAGCCGTCTTTATCTGCCATCGGATGATCGGGTCGAAATTCCTTCAACAGCGGCTTGTCAGTTTCCACTATGCCCATGACCTTGACGCCGACGCTTTCCTGACGGTCAGACAACGCCTGATCCAGATCGGCGGCAAACACCGGTTTGCGGGCACGGTAGGTTTCGTTGATGCTGGAGCTGACACTGTCGGCGTTGGCCAGGTTACTGGCGGTGGTATTGAGCCGCACAGACTGGGCGCTCATGGCGCTACCGGAAATATCAAACACCTTAAATAGGCTCACATTGAATCTCCTTTGATTGCCTTCATCAGGCCGTTGATCTTGCCGTTGAGAAATTCCAGCGAGGCCTGATACTGCAGGGCGTTTTCCATGTAGTTGTTACGCTCGGTCTGTATATCTACGGTATTGCCGTCACCGGTATCCGGCTGATTGGGTACGCGAAACTGCACCGTACCGGGGGGAGCAAGCTCAACGGCGAAGTGTTGTTGACTGGTGCGGCTCAGCGAAAAGCCCTGATTGCTCTGCGCCTGACTCAGGGCAGACTGAAAGTCCATGTCTTTGGCTTTGTAGCCGGGGGTGTCTGCATTGGCCAGGTTACCGGCCAGCAATTCGGCCCGATCGGAACGGGCCACCAGGGCGTGTTGATGAATACCAAAGGCTTTGTCGAAGGAAATCGTCACCTGGCACCTCTTGCGTTATGTTGACACCATATCGTGGCTTAAACGAACGCCACGATTTTATGCCTAAAACAAAGCAAGAGTTATGCCAAATATTACTTCAGACGATAGATAATACCGGGGCTGCAACGGATCATCTCGAACTTGTCGGACAGGCCGGTCAGGGATTCAGAGGCCCCCAGCAGCAAGTAACCACCTGGGTTCAGGCTGTTGGCAAACTGGTTGAGGATCTTGGACTTATTCTCGGGAGAGAAATAAATCAGCACATTGCGGCAGAAGATAAGATCAAACTTGCCGAGCAGATTGTAGTTGTCCAGCAGGTTGAAGGGGCGAAAGCTGACCATGTTTCTTACCTTGGCCTGCAATTGCATCTTGCCATCTGTCAGCGGGGTAAAAAACTGTTTGCGGCGCTCGGGTGACAGACCGCGAGCCAAGGACAGACTGTCGTAAATACCGCTTTTACATTGTTCCAGCATGCTGGTGGAAATGTCGGTGGCAACAATTTGCAGCCCCGGCAAACCACCCGGCCGCCGGGCCTGATATTCAAGTGCCGTCATGGCTATGGAATAAGGCTCCTGACCGGAAGAGCTGGCAGCAGACCATACTTTCAATGACTTGCCTGGTTTCGCCAGTTCCGGAAACAGTTTCTCCGTTAACAGAGTAAAGGGGTAGCCGTCTCGAAACCACAGGGTTTCGTTGGTGGTCATGGCGTCGATGACTGCCGTTTTCAGCTCCCGCTCGCGTACCGACATGGCTTTGGTTATCAACTCGTCGAGTGAGTTTATCTGAAAACGAGTCAGCAGCGGAGACAGCCGACTTTTTACCAGGTACTGCTTGTTATCGCCCAGTACTATGCCGGTGCCCGCTTCAAGAAACTGGCAAAATACCCGGTACTGCTCGTCGGTAAAGTTCTTCATCCGTCTTGTTTACACCTTTATCACAGCGCTTGTTTCACCGCCGATGCCAGCTCATCCGGGTGGAATTTGGCAATAAAGTTATTCGCCCCCACCTTTTCCACCAGCGCTTTGTTGAATACACCGCTCAGAGAAGTATGCAGGATCACATACAGGTCTTTCAGTGCCGGATCATTACGGATTTCTGCCGTCAGGGTATAGCCATCCATTTCCGGCATTTCCACATCGGAGATCACCATCGACAATTGCTCGGTAATAGGGCCGGCAGTGGCCATTTCTCTGAGCTTGTTCAGCGCAAGCTTGCCATTTTCGGCAACGATGCACTCCAGTCCCAGTGTTGCCATGGTTTTCTGAATTTGACGCCGAGCCACAGAGGAGTCATCTGCAATCAATATCGGTTTTTGCTGCGCGGTACTTAAATGCGCAACCTGCTCGACAATATCGGCGTTCACCGTGGTGTTGACCGGCGAGATCTCGTCGAGAATCTTTTCCACATCCAGAATTTCTACCAGCTCACCGTCGATCTCGGTCACTGCGGTCATATAGTTGAGACGACCCGCGCCTTTCGGTGGCGGCAATATCGACTCCCAGTTGACGTTGATAATGCGCTCAACCGAGTTCACCAGAAAGCCCTGCACCGAACGGTTATATTCGGAGATAATCACGAAGCTGTTTTCAGTCTGCTCTATGGGTCTGCCGCCCATGGACTTGCTCAAATCGATAATGGAAATGGTTTTACCACGAATATTGGCCACCCCTTTAATCATGGTATTACGCTGTGGCAAGGCGGTCAGCCTGGGACACTGCAAAACTTCTTTCACCTTGAACACGTTAATGCCAAATCTTTGACGTCCGTTCAGCTTGAACAGCAGCAATTCCAGCCTGTTCTGACCGACAAGTTGTGTTCTTTGGTTTACCGAGTCGAGTATCCCCGCCATTACCTTGTCTCCATCTGCACCATGGCATAATTTATGCTTATGATTCTTGAGTTATACGACGCCAGCTTAACACCCGCCCAAGGCAGACACCAACTGAAGCCAGCCTAACGTGTTTTATCGGCCATGAGGTAGTAATGCTTAAGAGAAATTTTCCGCTTTTTAAGGTATTCGTTCGTACATCGCCACGGGTAAAAGTCGGCCAACTGCTCTGCTTGTTGCTTGCCGCTTCGCTATGGCCGGCCGTGGCTCAAACGTCGGTGCATGACGATATTCGCCATTATGCCGAAGACTATGTGCGAGATTTGGTGCCGTTGCAACCGGGGGATAGGCTGCAAATCGACGCCGCCAGCATCGATACCCGATTATCGCTCACCGAATGCCTGGGCAAGCTGACCGCAGATATTCGCGGCGCGGGCGAGGTACGCCGCAATACCCACGTTTATCTGCAATGCCATGAGCAGCCGGGCTGGGACTTGTTTGTGCCAGTGCGGGTGAAAATACTCAAGCCGGTCGTCACCGCCGCAGACCCCGTTGCCCGCAACACATTGTTGCAGGCGCAGCATTTGACTGTGGATTATCAGGATGAAGTGTTACTGCGCGGTGATGTATTCAGCTCGCCACAAGAGCTTGTCGGTTCGCGCAGCAAGCGGGACTTACGCCCCGGACAGCCTATTCGCAGCAGCCAGCTGTGTGTGGTATGCAAGGGAGACAAGGTCGGTATTTTCGCGCAAACCGGGGGCTTGATGCTGAAAACCGACGGTATGGCTCAGGAAGACGGCGGCTTTAATGACAGCATTCGTGTGCGTAATATCAACTCCGGCCGAGAAATTACCGCCCGGGTCATGGCCGCCGGTCGGGTGCAGGTCAAACTGTAAATTCTGCTAAAGTTACGGCTACAGCAGCCGATACTCCATTTACGCAGCAGTAACATCAGGACTTGAATATCATGGCTATCGACAAATTACCTCCCGGCCTCGGCAGCACTACGCCTCTGGCGAACAATCAAAAGTACAAGGCATCGACCACCGCAGGCTCACAGCCTAATGGCAACTCTGCCTCGATCAGGCAGGATGAGGTCACCCTGACACCTCAGGCCAGACGCCTCAGTCAGATGCAGCAATCGTTGGCAACGGCTCCCGCACCCGATAACAGTGCCCGGCTGGATGCGCTGAAAAAAGCCATCAACGAAGGCAGCTACCAGGTAGACAGTGATCGACTGGCAGCTAATATTTCTCGCTTTGAACAGGATTTAGAAGGCCTCTGACATGCCCCTTGATGTGCTGCTGAACCATCAAAAATCACAACTCGAACTATTGCTGGAGATTACCCATCAAGAGCTCGAGTTGATTGTTAAACGCAAGGCGCTTGAACTTCCCCCTCTGACCGAGCGCAAACAGACATTGCTGCTCGAGATTCAGAATACCGATAGCCAGCTTGCCAGTCATCCCGAGCGGGAGCGTCTGAACGACGATTACCATGAGCAGGTAGCGGAGCTACGGGCGCTGTTGCAACAATGCCAGGACCAGAACCAGGTGGCCGGGCAACTACTGGAACAATCTCTCAACGGTATTCGCCAGCTAACCAATATTCTGAGCCGGCTGCATGAACGCCAAAGCATGACCTATGATCAAAAAGGTCATACCAAAGGCATTAACAAAGGCGTTGGTTTCAAGGTTTAGTCTTTCCCCAAGTCCTCTATACTAGCCTCGTTAAAACGAGGCTAGTCAGGTCTTCCGACTAGCAATGCACAGCCCTGTTCTCTGCCTAGTTGACCTAGCACGGCCTTCAGCAAAGGTTATGCCTGCAGAGCAGCGGTGCGCACTATTCCTCTTTTACAAAGCGCCACGCCGTAATTTTTTATAGGTATTCAGATCCAGTTCCAGCTCGGTGATGTAGATGTCGCCATCAGGGTAACTGTTCACCACCCGCGCGCCCCTTACCACCCCACGACTGCTGTTACTGACGGTACCATCCTGCAGCACATGACTGCTCATTCGGCTGGAGCTACTGGTCATGACGCCACCCAGCTGCTCGGTCAATTCGCGATAGGCATCCATCTTTGACGCCCGCATCGCATGCAGCAATTTCTGCTGATGATTGGCTGGCTGCTGCAGGCTGATAGGAGCATACCCCACCGCATAAAGATGGTTTTTGGCAGGCCTCACATCACCCTGTTGCACACTACAACCAGCCAGCATCAACAACAGCAGGCAGCACAGATTATTTCGCATAACGGCTCCTTTGCTCCGGGGTCATCACACTCCGGGATTGTGGTCCCTGTGCCTTGAGCATACCGGCAACCAGATATTCGGGGATAAACTGCTGGGCACTGGCCACCAGGCTGTTATCACCCATCGATACTAAACGCGCATTAATCAAACGTCCGCCCGTGGTTTCACTGACGGTACCATGCAACAGGTAACGGGCGCCGATACGAGAACTGAGCTGACGATAGTCCCGGCTGGTGCTGACATCTCCTTCCGGAGTGATACGAATAAAAGGCAAAGTCTTGAAGTCGACCACACGCAGCCCGTATTGGTTGAGCTGAAACATCATGGTTTCCGACAACAAACGGGAAAAATCGTCCTGACTGCGATAGTCCTGCTGATCGACAAAGCCACTGACGGCAATGCCCGATTGACTATCCAGATGATGCGCGCTCGATACCAGATGGTAAGCCAGTGCCGACATATGCTGCTGTAATTGAGTTTGCCCGCCCACCAGAGAGGCTCCGGCAGCAGGTAGATAGGCACTGCGAGTGCCGGCACTCATCCGCATGGGAATGCCATCCTGACTATGCCGAGGAGATGCCTGCGGTTGCGCCAGGGAGCCCAGTGGTTTGCGGTTGATGTAGTGGGATGCATGATCGTGGGGCAGGTAATGATGTTGGTCATCAAACTGCGACTTCCCCGCTCCCGAACAGGCCGTCAGGCCCAGCACGGCAACAAGGAATAAAGGTCTACTCATGCCAGACTCCCGCTAAATTAATTAAATGAAACTCGATAGGTTATCGGCCAGACACCGGCAGACTTTACCTGGCCAGCAGTAAATGACACACCAGAGAAAATGATGAACGCTTCTATTACTCATTTAACGGTGTTGCCAGCGTGTCAGGCAAGGTTTTTGCATAATTCTTGCCAATAATTGACCGCCGCCGTGATTTTATCTGGCTGCCGCTGTTACACAGGATACCCAGTGTCGATAAAAGCCTTTTTACCCTCATTATTTCTGCTGCTGCCACTGAGTGTTCACGCTGACTGGTATCAGGCCGAAGGCTCGGCGCCGCTCAGCCTGGGTGCAGAAAGCGCCCGTCAGCAGGCACTGGAGCAAGCGTTGACCGATGCCCTGTTGCAAGCCGGCGCTTCGCTGACCACGGTGCAGTCGGTCACCAACGGGGCCTTGTCCGGTCAACAACTGGATATTGCCGCCCAGGGTGAATTGATGGACTACATCATCCTTGATGAGCGGCGTTCACAGGGCCAGCTGCTCCTGACGCTGCGTGCCGATATCTGGCCCAATGGTGATGTACAGCCACAGTGTGCCGGTCGTTATCGCCCGGGTCTGACCTTGAGCCGCTTTCCGCTGCGGCACCCAGAGCAGGGCCAGGTCGGCCAGATATTTGAACTGGGCGTCGCCGTTACCGCCAGATTGGCGCAAC
>JAAEZO010000312.1 GCA_018222825.1 Gammaproteobacteria bacterium | reverse complement strand
CTCAGCGAGGTAAACATGATGGTGGCCAGCGAGGTGCCCACCGCCATGTGAGTGACCAGATCGCCACCGATACCCTGCAATTTAAAACTGATAATTAGTACCGGCACGATAATAAGGCCGCCGCCCACACCAAACAATCCGGCCAGCGTGCCCGCAAAGGCGCCCAGAGCCAGATACATCAACCAGGTCATACTGAATCCCTAAAAATGACAAAGGCCATAAACTACCGAAGGCGGCGTTAAAAGCCAACCGGCATCGATGCCAAACGATCATTTACCGCTATATCAGTCCAGCAGTTCGATTTCCAGCAACACCACTTCCTGCTCGCTGTCGTTGATCACGTTATGTTCGTTACCCTTGTCCCGATAATAGGTTCTACCGCACTCCAGCGGAAAGCGCTTGTCTCCGTCCGGGGTTTCCAGCTGCAACTCGCCGCCGGTCATCTGCACTATCACATAGTCGTGCTGATGGCGATGCCAGCGGGTTTCGCTGTGGGGCGGAAAGCGTAACTCGGTAACCCTGACCCTGGGATGATCGATCTGGGTAATGGCTTCCACCGGCTGGCGGGGAGAAAAAACGGGGGCTTGTGGCATTCACGACTCTCTTCTTGAGCTTGAAAAACAGGAAGCGGAATAATAAGGCGCCGTATGGGTCAGCGCTGTGGCCTGGATCGAATTATGGCAAGCCCCTTGCCATCGAGAGGGGCTTACAGCCGGCCGTGGCCCAGGCTGATGACCACCCGGCGGTTGGTATCCCGTCCTTCGGGGGTGCGATTATCGGCGATGGGCCGGCGCTCGCCATGCCCTTCCAGACTGATGGTGTCTTCCGGCAGGCCGAGGTTCATGAAATGCGTCTTGATGGCCTCGGCACGGCGTTGGGACAACTGCTTGTTGTGACCGGCGGTACCAAAGCTGTCGGTATAGGTGTTGATCACCACTTCACCGATGTTGGGATCGGCTTTCACATACTCGGCAATCATCGCCAGTCGCTGGCTGGAATGGATCGTCAGCACGTCGTCGTTGTTGACGTAATTGAGCACGCTGAAGGCGATATCCTCGAAACTGTAGGGCAGCAAATTGGCCTGACAGTCGAGAAAGGCGGCATAACGGGCACGAAAATTGACCGACGACAGCCCCACCCCGGTCGGCTGACCATTGCGATACCAGTCATCGAAATAAAAGGTCGGCCAATGCCCCTCACTCAGCTCCTCCAGCATCACCCAGGCCGACTGCTGCTCGACCATGGCATCAAACTGCTGGTAAAAGGTCACCTTGGTCAGATTGTTCGCAGCCCGGCCCGGCTGCCATTGCGGCGGCACGCTTTTCAACATCGCCGACTGAGTGCGAGGCTGGGCCCGCAGCGGTTTGAGTTCAAACACCAAGTTGATGTTTTTGGACGCACGGCTGGTAAAGGCACCGGTACCAAAACCGGGAATCGGGTGTTCCAGCCGGCATTGCACCGCCGAGTCCGAGGTGAGCCGCCACAGAGACTGATCCATATTCGCCATATAGGTCCGGGGCTGGGCCCAGGCCCCGGCCCCGGCGCACAGGGTCAGCCCTGCTACCACAGAAATAATGCGCACGTCAGCTCTCCTGTTCATCGTTACGCATGTTATCGGCGGTCGGCCCCAACTCTTTAATGATTTAACCGAATGCCGGCTTGCTCGCCATAGACCCTGAGCTCCCGCGTCAGCACCGCCTTTTCTTCCGGTGACAACCAGCAGGCTTCCACCCCGTTCAGCG
>JAAEZO010000311.1 GCA_018222825.1 Gammaproteobacteria bacterium | reverse complement strand
AAAACAATTGTCCGCAGAGGAGCTGATCGCCCAGGATGTCGGCGCGCGCTCACCCGATGGCATCATGGCCAGGGTGATCGCCGGGCTGGCCCTGTGCTGGTCATTGTTCCAGCTCTGGATCGCTTCACCCTTGCCCTTCATTTTCGGGTTTGGCGTACTCAACAACACCGAAACACGCTCCATTCACCTCGCCTTTGCCCTGCTACTGGCGTTTCTGGTGTTTCCCGCCTTCAATAGGTCGCCACGAAATCGGGTCCCCCTGCTCGATATCGTGCTCGGCCTGGTTGCCGCCGCCGCCGCCGCCTACCTGTTTGTGTTTTATCAGGATTTGTCCCAGCGTCCCGGCAGTCTCACCACCGCCGATCTGGTCACGGCCTGTGTGGGTATGACACTGCTGCTTGAAGCCACCCGCCGGGCGCTGGGACCACCGCTGGCAATCATAGCCCTGGTCTTTCTGGTCTACAGCCTGGCCGGCCCTTACATGCCTAACCTGCTGGCTCACCGCGGGGTCAGCTTCAGCGCCCTGGCCAACCACCAGTGGATTACCACCGAAGGGGTGTTCGGCATCGCCCTCGGCGTGTCCACCAGCTTCGTGTTTCTGTTCGTGCTGTTCGGTGCCCTGCTCGAACGGGCCGGTGCCGGCCATTACTTCATTCAGCTGGCCTTCAGCCTGCTCGGCCATCTGCGCGGCGGCCCGGCCAAGGCGGCCGTGGTCGCCTCCGGGCTGACCGGCATGATCTCCGGCTCTTCCATCGCCAACGTGGTTACCACAGGTACCTTCACCATTCCCATGATGAAGCGCACCGGCTTCTCGGCCGAAAAGGCCGGCGCGGTCGAGGTGGCCTCTTCGGTCAACGGCCAGATCATGCCTCCGGTCATGGGCGCGGCGGCCTTTCTGATGGTTGAGTACATCGGCATGCCCTATGTCGAGATCATCAAGCACGCCTTTCTGCCAGCGGCCATCTCCTATATCGCTCTGCTGTACATCGTTCATCTCGAGTCGCTCAAGCTCGGTCTGCAGCCCATCGGTGGCCACCAGCCCAAACCCTGGCTGCGCCGCCTGACCGGCTTTGCCTTTGGCGCCACCCTGATCAGCGGTCTGTCGCTGGCCGTTTATTATGGTCTCGGCTGGCTCAAGCCGGTGCTGGGTGATTATGTGCTGGAAGGCGTTGGCGCGCTGCTGGCACTGGCCTATCTGGGCCTGCTGAAAATTGCCGCCAGCGTCGCCCCGCTGGAGCCGGAAGATCCGAATGCGCCGCTCGACGCCCTGCCGCAAACCCGGGCCGTGCTGTTGTCTGGCCTGCACTTTCTGCTGCCGGTGGTGGTGCTGGTCTGGTGTCTGATGGTCGAGCGACTGTCGCCCGGACTGTCCGCCTTCTGGGGCAGCATGATGCTGGTGGTGATACTGCTGACCCAGCGCCCGCTGCTGAGCTGGATGCGCACCGACGGTCTGCATGAGCACGGTACCTTTATGGACGGCGTTATCGATCTGCGTGAAGGCCTGCTGGCCGGCGCGCGCAACATGATCGGCATCGGTATCGCTACCGCCGCCGCCGGGCTTATCGTCGGCGCGGTATCGCAAACCGGGGTCGGACTGGTGCTGGCCGATCTGGTCGAGCTGCTGTCGATGGGCAACCTGCTGTTGATGCTGATGTTCATCGCGGTATTCAGCCTGATACTGGGCATGGGTCTGCCAACCACCGCCAACTACATAGTGGTGTCGAGCCTGCTGGCACCGGTGGTGGT
>JAAEZO010000310.1 GCA_018222825.1 Gammaproteobacteria bacterium | reverse complement strand
GTCATCAATATCAGCAGCTGTCCGGCATCCAGCAAGCCATCAATTCACACATGGCGGTCATCGAATTTACAACAGAAGGCGAAATATTATCCGCCAATTCCAGGTTTCTGGACGTAGTCGGTTATTCGCTGGCCGAGGTGCAGGGGCAGCACCACCGTTTTTTCTGTGAGCCTGCACTGGTACATACTTCCGGTTATCGGGATTTCTGGCAGCAACTGCGTCAGGGGCAGGCGCAAAGCGGCACCTTTCGGCGGCTGAATAAGCAGGGACAGCTTGTCTGGCTGGAAGCGACCTATTTTCCGGTGCTGGATGAGCAGGGCTGTGTGGTCAGAGTATTAAAAATCGCCAGCGACATTACCGAGAAACAGCATCAGCTCGATGGTCAGCGGGCGGTGTTGAGTGCGCTGCACCGCTCCATGGCGGTTATCGAGTTTGCGATTGATGGCACCATACTCACCGCCAATGACAATTTTCTGGCCACCATGCATTATCGGCTCGATCAGCTCAGCGGCAAGCACCATCGGCTGTTCTGCGAGCCGGAGTTTTATCGGCAGCATCCGAATTTCTGGCGGGAGCTGGCCGCGGGCGAGCACAAGTCGGGGCGCTTCAAGCGGGTTGATGCAACGGGGCGTGAACTCTGGCTGGAAGCAACCTACAACCCCATTCTGGATGACAAGGGCCAGGTGACCCGGGTGGTCAAGTTTGCCAGCGATATCACCGAGCGGGTACTGGCATCACAGAAAAGCCGTGAAGCATCGGAAATGGCCAGTGTTACGGCAATCCAAACTGCCCACATCGTCGAACGAGGTTCCGGCTCACTGTCGGAGTCGGTCAATACCTCATCCCGAGTGGCCGGCGATCTGGAGCAGGCAATGCAGTTGATAGAACGACTCAACGAGCAGGCTCGCAATATCGAAGAAATTGTCGCCACCATCAGCAGCGTGGCGGATCAGACCAATCTGCTGGCCTTGAATGCGGCCATTGAAGCGGCTCGGGCCGGTGAGCTGGGGCGCGGATTTGCGGTGGTTGCCGATGAAGTCAGACAGCTGGCCGGGCGTACCAGCCGAGCGACCGCAGAAATCTGTCAGGTGGTGCAGCAAAACCGGGAGCTGACGGCGCAGGTATCGACGGCGATTATCGACGTCGCCGGAGTGGCCGAGCAGGGCAAGCAGCAGGTGCAGGAAGTGGAAGTGATTATGGATGAAATCTATCAGGGCGCATTGGCGGTGCAGCGGGCTGTTGGCGGTCTGTCCTAGCGGGCGGTATTAGCCTGTTTTGAGGTAACAAAAAAACCGGCCTAGGGCCGGCTTTTTACTGCATGTCGAGTGTCAGGCACCCGACATGGTATTTACAGGTTGGCTATCTGCTCTTGCTGCTGCTGCAGCTTGACCAGGGTGGCCTGGTAGTCGGCCAGCTTTTCCTGCTCCTTTTCCACCACATCGGCGGGTGCCTTGGCGACGAAGCCGGCATTGTTCAGCTTGCCTTCCAGACGCTTGATCTCACCGGTCACCTTGCCCAGTTCCTTCTGCAGGCGAGCCAGCTCGGCATCCTTGTCGATCAGGCCTGCCATCGGCAGCAGCAGCTCGGTGTCACCGATCAACTGCTTGCTGGAGGTAGGCGCCTCTTCGTCAGCCGCCAGCTGGGTAATGGTATCCAGCTTGGCCATGGCCTTGAGGAAGGCGTCGTTGTCGGTGGCGCGACGGCTGTCGTCACCGGCCGGGCGCAACAGCACGTTCAATGCCTGGCTGG
>JAAEZO010000070.1 GCA_018222825.1 Gammaproteobacteria bacterium | reverse complement strand
CTTGTGACCGTTGGCGTGTTGCCCCGTGTCAGTGGATGCGCATTATAGGGAGCGCCCGGTTTTACGCAAGGGCTTTTTTGACAAAAACAGGCCTTTGGTGACCAACAGCCTAAACACCCAGCAAAAACACAAGTTAACCACAGAGTTACCCACAAAGGAGCCTCATTTCCTTCGCTAAATACGCTAACATAGCCGAATCAAGGTCTGCTTTAAGGAAGAAACCATGGCAACGCCACTCAAACACTACAACGGAGTTCGTCCCACCCTGGGTAAAGGAGCCTTCGTGGAAGCCTCTGCCGTGCTGTACGGTGATATTACGCTGGGAAAAGACGCCAGCATCTGGCCGCTGGTGGCCGCCCGAGGTGACGTGAATGCCATCCGTATTGGTGCCCGCAGTAATATTCAGGATGGTAGCGTGCTTCATGTCACCCGCAAGAGCGCCGCCCTGCCTGATGGATTACCTTTGTTGATTGGCGACGATGTTACGGTCGGACACAAGGCGATGCTGCATGCCTGCGTTATCGGTAATCGAGTGCTGATTGGCATGGGCGCCATCCTGCTGGATGGGGCTGAAGTGGGCGATGATGTGATCATCGGCGCCGGTAGTCTGGTGCCTCCGGGGAAAAAACTTGAAACGGGCTATCTATATGTAGGCTCGCCAGTCAAACAGGTGCGCCCCCTTACACCAGCTGAGCGCGCCTTTTTGCCCGAGTCGGCGGCGAACTACGTCCGCCTCAAGAATGAATATCTGCAACAGGCATAAGCATCGGTCTTGCTCGGGCATGCGCCCGGGCAAAATTACAGGTATAAACCACCGTCGGGAGCAAATGCCTCTTCGCCCACCAGCTCCGCGACCCGCTCCTCGATATCGAAGCGCACCGACTCGAAGGCCAGCATGATACAGGCTTCATCTATCAGACTCTGGCCTGTCATATGCTCAAGATGGTGCAAAGCCAGAAAACAGTCGACTTTGCGTCCCTGCCAGTGAGCGGTAAAGGCGATGCCCTGTCGCTCCGGTTGCCAGTCGAGATCATCGTCTACAATAATATCCTGATTCATGTGGCTGCCTCCAGTTTGGCTCGCAATGATGTCAACACCGGCATAATGTCTGGCCGTACGCCACGCCAGAGATAAAAGCTTTCTGCTGCCTGCCCCACCAGCATGCCCAGGCCATCATATCGATGCTCCAACCCAAGCCCTCTGGCCCAGGCGAGAAAGACGGTTTCTTCACGCCCATACATCATATCGTAGACTCGGGTCTCGGGATGGCAAACCGCCGCGTCCAGCGTTAGCGCCTCACCCTGCAGGCTGGCGGAAGTGCTGTTGATGATGATATCGAAGCCGATGCCGGGCGCCTCCAGCGAGGCACTGATAATGTCACCCAGGTGACCGAAGCGCTGAGCCAGTTCATCGGCTCGCGCAGGAGTACGGTTGGCCACCACCAGTTGTGTCGGCTGCTCCACCAGCAGGGGAGCAATGGCACCACGGGCAGCGCCACCGGCACCCAACAGTAATATTCTGGCACCCGCCAGTGTCACGCCCAGTCGCTTGAGATCCAGTACCAGACCGGCACCGTCGGTATTATCCCCCAACCAGCTTCCATCCGGTTGCAGACTCAAGGTATTCACGGCGCCAGCCAGCTCGGCGCGTTCGGTCAATACCGCCGCCAGCTCAAGAGCCTGGGTTTTGAACGGCACCGTAACATTGCAGCCCTTGCCACCTTGTTCGGCAAAGCGGTGCAGAGTACCGGCAAAATCATCGAGCGGAGCAAGCAGTCGCTGATATTCCAGCTGCTCACCGGTCTGCTCGGCAAAGTGATGATGAATAAAAGGTGACTGACTGTGTTTGATGGGATGACCGATAACGGCATATCTGTCCATGATGACGGCTCTCGTAACGATGATTAGAAGTCGGGTCGGCGACAATCATCATAATATTGCCGTCGCCGATGCTTTTTTGGTTGCATTAATTGCTGAAACGAATAGATTTTGCGCTAACGAACAAAAATTTTGTGGCTAGCCTTGGATACTGAACTCTTAAAGACCTTTCTGGAAGTTTCTCGCACTCGCCACTTCGGCAAGGCGGCGGAACACCTGTATCTGACCCCTTCCGCGGTCAGCTTTCGGATCCGCCAGCTCGAAAGCCAGCTGGGGGTGACACTGTTTACCCGCTTGCGTAACAATATCCAACTGACCTCTTCCGGTGAGGCGCTGATCCCGCATGCAGAGTCCATGTTGCTGGCCTGGGCCCGGGCCCAGCACGAAGTCGCCCTGAGCGAACGTCAAACCCAGCAACTGGCGGTGGCAGGCACCGCCAACCTGTGGGATGCCTATCTGCAGGAAGGTCTGCACCGGCTTTACTGTGAATTGCCGGCGCTGTCGCTGCGCGCCGATATTCGCACGCCGGAGCAAATGACGCGGGCGCTGCTGGGCCGAACGCTTGATCTGGCGTTTCTGACCGATCCGGCGCGCATCGAAGGGGTCCGTCATGTGGCTATCCACACCATGGAACTGCAACTGGTATCCAGTTATCAGAATCTGGATACCACCAAAGCCATGGCGCAGGACTATATCCGCATCGACTGGGGTACCGCCTTCAATACCCAGCATGCCAAACTGTTCAATACCGCGACCCCGCCGCTGCTGCACACCGGCTCGGTACGCATCGCCCTCGAATATCTGTTGCACCATGGCGGCAGCACCTTTCTGCCCAGCTCCATGATCAACAATTACCAGGAGCAGGAACAGTTGTTCATCGTGGCCGACACTCCCTCAATCAAGCGGGAAGTCTACGCCGCCTATCTGCCGGGCGGGGAACGCCAGGGGCTGATCGACCAGGTTATTACCCTGTTTGGCCCCCAGACCGTCGAAATTTAAACCCAGTCTCTCGGAACCAGAAAATCATTGAGTCGGGCTTCAGCCGTCCCCGGCTCCGGCTGCCAGTCATATTCCCAGCGCGCCAGCGGCGGCATCGACATCAAAATGGACTCGGTGCGACCGCCGGTTTGCAGACCGAACAAGGTGCCTCTGTCATACACCAGGTTGAATTCCACGTAACGTCCGCGCCGATAAAGCTGAAACTGGCGCTCGGTGTCACCAAACGCCGTGTCTTTGCGTCGTTCGATAATGGGAACATAGGCATCGAGATAGCCACGCCCCACCGCCTGCATAAACTCGAAACATTGCTCGAACGGCCAGTGGTTCAGATCATCGAAAAACAGCCCACCCACGCCCCGGGTTTCATCCCTGTGCTTGAGATAAAAGTACCGATCGCACCAGGCCTTGTATTCCGGATACACCTGTTCACCAAAGGGCGCGCACAGGTCGCGAGATACTCGATGCCAGTGCTCGCAGTCCTCTTCTACCGGATAAAACGGCGTCAGATCGAAACCACCGCCAAACCACCAGACCGGATCGGCGCCTTCTTTTTCGGCAATAAAGAAACGCACGTTGGCATGACTGGTGGGAACATGGGGATTATGCGGGTGAATCACCAGTGAAACGCCCATCGCCTCGAAAGAGCGGCCGGCCAGCTCGGGCCGGTGCGCCGTGGCCGAGGCCGGCATGGCGTCACCATGCACATGGGAAAAATTGACGCCGCCCTGCTCAATCACACTGCCGTTGCGCATGACCCGGCTACGACCACCGCCGCCTTCTGCACGGGTCCAGCTGTCTTCTTCAAAGCGGCCCTTGCCGTCCGCCTGTTCCAGCCTGGCACAAATGTCATCCTGCAATTGCAACAGGAAGGCTTTAACGGCCGTGATATCCGGTTTACCGCTCATGTCTTTTCCTTCTGAGGTTTATATTCAGGCCGGGCGTACCACGGCGCCGGTAATACCATCCCGAATCAACGACGGATTGGCTCGTCCATCCGTCTGTCCGGGCAATATATAGTCGAGCACAGCACCCATCTGCTCCGCCAGCTGCTGTTCGGTTCTTGCCGGTAATTCGCCGGTTTTATTGGCGCTGGTAGAGACCAGTGGCTTGCCGAACGCCAGGCACAAATCATGCACCTGCCGATGCGCCGTGACCCTGACCGCCAGCGAGCTGAACTGCCCCTTGAGCCAGGTTGGCACCTCGGGCCGGGCCGGAATGATCCAGGTATAAGGTCCGGGCCAACTGTTCAGCATGGTTTCAAGCCGCCCTTCCGGTAGTGCCGCCAGATCCAGATAGGGCAACAGCTGGCTGAAATCGGCGGCAATCAGTACCAGCCCCTTGTCGATCGGGCGCTGCTTTATTTCGAGCAATCGCTTTACGG
Organism: Gammaproteobacteria bacterium; assembly: GCA_018222825.1. Lineage (GTDB taxonomy): Bacteria > Pseudomonadota > Gammaproteobacteria > Enterobacterales > Aeromonadaceae > Oceanimonas. The sequence continues at coordinate 9,595 of JAAEZO010000070.1, read as the reverse complement.
CGTCCCCATTGTCGGGATCGCAGCCCAGGCCAAACACCGCCTCGGTGGCATAACCTATGACCCCACCCTGACGCAATTGCTCGAGCGCGACATTCAATGCTTGCGGATTCATTAACGGATTACTTCCTTCATAAAACGACTCAATGCTGGTAGCCACAACCCTTGTTGGGACAATGCAGCCCACCCTTACGCTCCACCAGAATGCCAAAGCCGCACTCGGGGCACGGCTCGGCCACCGGCCTGTCGTTAATCACATAACGACAGGCCGGATAATGGTTACAGGCGAAGAAGCGTTTACCATAGCGGGAGGTTCTGGCCACCAACTGGCCCTTGCCACAACTTGGGCATGGCGGCTCGGCCTGGCCCTGGTCGTTGATATCGGCCACATGATGACAAGCGGGATAATGGGTACAACCGATAAAAAGGCCGTAGCGGCCTTTTTTGATGGCAAGAGGATAACTACATAGCGGACACTGGCTGCCTTCCAGTACTTTTTCCACGTCCTGATCATGTTCGATGACCTTGAGTGGCCGCAAATAATCGCAGGCCGGGTAAGACGCACAACCGACAAAAGCGCCATGTTTACCATGACGCAATTCCAGGGTACCGCCGCACCGCGGGCAAGGCTCATCGGCCCAATCAGGGCCGTGATCCTGGGTGTTAAACAGACTGGAATCGATTTTCGACATACCGCGCCTCCGAATTCATTAACCGAATTCTAACAGCGCGGCCGCCTTCAGTGAACCGCCCCTTCCGGCTGTTCGAAAATCAGTTCTTCCAGCTGCTGATAGGCCGATTCGCTGCCGGGCACATTGAACAGCACCATCATCACCACCCACTTGAGGTCATCCAGCTCGATTTCCGGTGGATCCAGCTCCATCAGCCGATCGATGACAATCTCGCGGGTTTCGGCATTCAACACCTTTATCTGCTCGAGGAACAACAGAAAACCACGGCCTTCGGCGTCGATCTTGTACAGCTCTTCCTGGGTGTAGATACGGAATGAATCCGGCGTAGAGCAAGCCCAGGACGGCGCTGCTTCCGCCTCCTGCAATTCGGCCAAACGCTCCAGCCAGGCCAGTGCCTTGAGGATTTCTTCCTTGTGAAACCCCGCCTGGGTTAATTCATCGGCGAGAGCATCCTGTTCCACCATGGCATCTACATCGGCATGGATGTAGGTTTCGAACAAGTACATAAGTACATCGAACATGATCAGCTCCTTCTCGCTCTGACATAACCCCCGGGTACAGACTCCACCCAGCCAGCCAATTCCAGCTCGACCAACCGGGTAAGCACTTCCTGCACCGGCTGCTGACAACGGGATGCGATCAAATCCACCGCCGTTGTCTCTAAACCTACGTTATCCAACAACTCGGGATAAGGCAATAATTCCTCTGTGGTCGCGGGCCGAACTTTGATCGCCGCCACCGAAAATGCCACCAGCTCTTCGAGAATATCATTAGCGTCGGAAACCAGTTTGGCGCCTTGCTGGATCAGCCGGTTACAACCACTGGCCTGTGGGTTTTGCCGGGCACCGGGAATGGCAAACACTTCACGTCCCTGCTCCATGGCGTAACGGGCGGTAATCAACGAGCCACTGCGCTCGGCAGCTTCAACGATTAACACTCCCAGACTCAAGCCACTGATAATACGGTTGCGTCGAGGAAAATGATGCGCCAGCGGCCCTTCCCAGGGGTAGCATTCCGACAACAGGGCGCCGCCGTTATCGATAATCTCTGCGGCCAGACGCGAATGCCGTTTGGGATAACATCGCTCCAGGCCCGAGCCCAGTACCGCCAGCGTGAGCCCACCGGCATCCAGTGCCGCCTGATGACTGAGGCCATCGACCCCTATCGCCAGCCCCGAGGTAATCACCGCCCCCGCCTCCACCAGAGGCGGCACCAGATTCTTGGTATTTTCTCGACCGACATAGGAAGGATGACGGCTACCGACCACCGCAATTTGTGGCCGCGACAAGGCCGAAAGCTCTCCTTCTGCAAACAGCAACAGCGGCGCGCCGGACACCGCCTTGAGCTGCTCCGGATAAGCGGGATCATCCCACGACAAAATATGACGATTCGGAGCCTGTTGCTGCCATTCCAGCAACGGTTCCAGAATCGACAGGTGCGCTATCTGCAGTTGCTCCAACTGCTCCTCGCTCAGGCCGCTGGCTAGTGGCAAAGCGTCGTACCACTGTTCGCCGAGTTTGGTACGCAGCCGAATGGCCCGCACCGGCCCTATGCCTTTGGTATGCTGCAGCGCCAGCCAGGGAAGCAGCGGATGCTGCTCAAGAGCCGAATTCGACATCACTCACATGACTCAGCGGATAATGGGTATGAACCAGCTCGCTGTTGTCCAGCACTAGGGCGGCACTGGTTTGAGGATTTACCTTGAACACCATAATACGGGCCACCGCCTCGGACGGCAGCTGCTCTGGCAGGCCGGTGGTACGCAGATAGGCGCCCGCGCTGTCGGCATAGCGCAGCCTGCCGGGAGATTCGGGGCTGATGTCGTAAACATCGGGTCCGGGTTTCATCACCGCATAAAGATCGCCGGACCGAACCCCGTCCGCATGACCCTTGTTGATAAAGACGACCCCATGACGCCCGGTAACGCTGCCCTCGGTGCCCATGGTCAGAATATAGGCCTGGTCGAGCACCGGCCCCGGCCGGGGATAGTAAAATGCCGCAATACCTCCCTCCACGGTCAGGGGCAGCACCTTGTCTCCCTGGCGCATCTCCTGCTTCATGCTGCTGACCTGTGCCTCGAACACCTGTTCCCCTCGCGGCTGTTGTGCCAGCAGGGTGCCGACCAATGCCGCCTTTTGCCCAAGGTCGGCATGAGTCACGCGGTCGGTCAGCCTTTCCAGTGGACGATAAACCCCATAAACGGTGCCCGGTGTCAGCTGGCCACGAACGTAGACCGATGATCCTTTCACCATGACCTCGCGACCTTGCTGATCACCGAGAATATAAGACGCTTGCGCCAATGCCGCCGGAGACATGACTCGGTGGCGGTCGGCAAAGTTCAGCATAGTGCTGAGCGGAATGGTCGCCACGGCCGCTTCGGTTCGCACCCGGGGAGCAAGACGCACGGTTGCTACCTGAGAGTCCTGATCTTTCACCAGTCTGGGCTGACCATCCACCCAGATCAGGCGCAGCACATCGCCCGGATAGATCAGATGAGGATTGGCTATCTGCTGGTTGGCCTGCCACAGTGTTGGCCACAGCCAGGGGGAGTTGAGGAAGTGGGCGGAAATATCCCAAAGGGTATCGCCCTTGCGCACCGTATAACGCTCGGGGTGGCTCGCTTTCAGGTCGATTTCGTTACGTACAGGACCGTTGGCCTGCAGACCAAAACAGCACACCGACAGCAACCCGAGCAGGAATCGACCTCTGCGTTTCATCACATCCGTGTCCTCAAGTTAACTCTGCTGTTTTTTATGCGCTTAAATGGCTAAAATACTATCAGTATCGATACAGCAATAAGCAAGGTAGTCATGGCAAAAGTCTTAGAAGTATTACGTTTTCCCGATGAGCGACTGCGTACCGTCGCCAAACCCGTCACCGAGTTCACGCCGGCGTTACAGCAAATTGTAGATGATATGTTTGAAACCATGTACGCCGAGGAAGGCATAGGCCTGGCGGCGACTCAGGTCGACTTTCATCAGCAATTGATCGTAATCGACGTGTCTGAAGACCGGGAACACCAGCTGGTGCTGATCAATCCGGAAATTATCGAGCGCAGCGGCAGCACCGGTATTGAAGAAGGTTGTCTGTCTGTGCCCGGCGCCCGCGCCCTGGTGGAAAGAGCCGAGCGCGTCAAAGTTCGCGCTCAGGATCGTCATGGCCAGACTTTTGAGCTGGAAGCCGACGATCTGCTGGCCATCTGCATTCAGCATGAAATGGATCACCTGATCGGCAAGCTGTTTGTCGATTACCTGTCGCCGCTCAAGCGTCAGCGCATCCGCCAGAAAATGGAAAAGCTTGCCAAGCAAGAAGCACAATAATTCCAATAATAAAGGACGCCCCTTGAGCAAACTCAATATCATTTTTGCCGGTACGCCGGATTTCGCTGCCCGTCACCTGCAGGCACTGCTCGGCTCCGAGCACAATGTTGTTGCCGTTTACACCCAGCCGGACCGGCCCGCCGGTCGCGGCAAGAAGCTGACCCCCAGCCCGGTCAAGGTTGCCGCCGAACAGGCCGGTATTCCGGTGTTTCAGCCCCAAAGCCTGCGGGACGAAGAAGCACAACAACAGCTGGCCGCGCTCAACGCCGATATCATGGTGGTGGTGGCTTATGGTCTGATCCTGCCGCAGGTGGTACTGGACGCGCCGCGTCTGGGTTGCATCAATGTGCATGGCTCTCTGCTGCCACGCTGGCGGGGTGCGGCGCCCATTCAGCGCGCCATCTGGGCCGGTGACCGGGAAACCGGCGTGACCATAATGCAGATGGACAAGGGGCTGGATACCGGCGACATGCTGCATCTGGCCCGCCTGCCAATCACCCCTGAAGATACCTCCGCCAGTCTGTATGACAAACTGGCCAGTATCGGCCCACAAGCCATGCTGGAGGCGCTGAGCCGCATCGCCGATGGCAGCATCACCGCCGAGCCCCAGGATAACGCCCAGGCCAACTATGCGGAAAAGCTGTCCAAGGAAGAGGCGCGCATCGACTGGCAGCTGCCGGCCGAGCAGCTCGAACGCAATGTCCGCGCCTTCAATCCCTGGCCGGTCAGTTATTTCATGGTGGACGAGCACAATATCAAGGTCTGGCAGACCCAGGTACTCGATGAACACAGCGACCAGGCGCCCGGCACCATCATTTGCGCCGGCAAAGCCGGTATCGATGTTGCCACCGGCAACGGTGTGCTACGCCTGCTCAGCCTGCAGCCGCCGGGCAAGAAAGCCATGACCTGTCAGGATCTGCTCAACGCCCGCAAGGACTGGTTCCAGCCCGGCAACCGCCTGGCGTGAACAAACTCAACTTATTGGTAATCATATGAAAACCCGTGCCGCTGCGGCCAACATCCTTCACCAGGTACTCAACCAGGGCCAGTCGCTGTCTACCCTGCTGCCGCGTTATCAGCAGGAAGTGGCCGCCAAAGATCGCGCCCTGCTGCAGGAGCTGTGTTTCGGCACCCTGCGCTGGTACAGCCGACTCGATGCCATCGCCAAGCAACTGCTGGAAAAACCGCTCAAGGGCAAATATCAGTCGGTGCATTCGCTGCTGCTGGTGGGTATTTATCAGCTGCTTTATACCCGAATACCGGCTCACGCCGCCCTGGCGGAAACCGTCAACGCCTGCAAGCTGCTGAAAGCCGATCCCTTCAAGGGCATGGTTAACGGTGTATTGCGTAACGTACAGCGCCAACAGGATGAGCTGACCGCCAAGGTCGACGCCCTGCCCCAGTTGCGCCTGGCGCACCCCAACTGGCTGGTCAAGCGGCTGCAAAAGGCCTATCCCGAGCAGTGGCAGGACATTCTCGAGGCCAATAACCAGCATCCGCCGATGTGGATTCGAGTCAACCAGACGCATCATTCACGCGAAGACTACCTGACGCTGCTGCAACAAAATGGTCAGGAAGCCGAGCCCGACAACCTGGCCGACAGCGCCCTGCGGCTGGCCCGCCCGGTGGATGTTGCCACCCTGCCCGGCTTCGAGCTGGGCCACAGTTCGGTACAGGATGCGGCGGCACAAATGGCGGCTCAGCTGCTGGACGCCGCCCCCGGCGAAACCATACTCGATGCCTGTGCCGCCCCCGGTGGCAAAACCGCCCATATTCTCGAGCGTCAGCCGGCGCTGGCACAGCTGGTGGCCGTCGACATGGACGGTGAACGCCTGAAACGGGTGCACCAGAATCTGGAACGCATCGGGCTGCAGGCCACGGTCATTCAGGGCGACGCCGCTCAACCCGCCGACTGGTGGCAGGGTGCGGCCTTCGATCGCATCCTGCTGGATGCGCCCTGTTCGGCCACCGGCGTGATTCGCCGCCACCCGGATATCAAGTGGCTGCGCCGCCCGGACGATATTGCCCAGCTGGCCGCCCTGCAGGCGCAGATCCTGGACGCACTCTGGCAGCAACTGAAGCCCGGCGGCACCCTGCTCTACGCCACCTGCTCCATTCTGCCGGACGAAAACAGCAGCCAAATCAAGGCGTTCCTGCAACGCACCCCGAATGCCCGCCATCAGCCCCTGCACTCGGGCGATACGGTCGAGCAACCGGGCTGGCAACTGCTGCCGGGTGCCGAACAGCGGGATGGCTTCTACTACGCCAAGCTGAGCAAATTGCCATGAAAATCATCATTCTCGGCGCCGGTCAGGTAGGGGGAACCCTGGCGGAAAACCTGGTGGGCGAGAATAACGATATCACCATCGTCGATACCGACAGCGAGCGCTTGCGCGAGCTGCAGGACAAATACGATTTGCGGGTAGTCAACGGCCACGGTGCCTACCCCAACGTGCTGCGCGAAGCCGGTGCCCAGGATGCGGACATGCTGGTGGCGGTGACCAGCAGCGACGAAACCAACATGATTGCCTGTCAGGTCGCCTATTCGCTGTTCAATACCCCCAACAAGGTGGCCCGGATCCGCTCGCCGGAATTTCTGGCCGAGCGGGAGCGACTGTTTCTCAACGAGGCGCTGCCGGTCGACAACCTGATCGCCCCCGAGCAACTGGTGACCGAATACATCTATCGATTGATCCAGTATCCGGGCGCGCTGCAGGTGGTCGACTTCGCCGAAGGCAAGGTCGGCCTGGTGGCGATCAAGGCCTATTACGGCGGCCCGCTGGTGGGCAATGCGCTCTCGACCCTGCGCGAACACATGCCCAATATCGACACTCGAGTGGCGGCCATTTTCCGCCAGGACAGACCCATTCGCCCCCAGGGCACCACCATCATCGAAGCCGACGACGAGGTATTCTTCGTCGCCGCCAGCGGCCATATCCGCGCCGTGATGTCGGAACTGCAACGGCTGGAGAATGACTACAAGCGCATCATGATCGTCGGCGGCGGCAACATCGGTGCCGGTCTGGCCCGTCGGCTGGAAAAGCGCTATTCGGTCAAGCTGATCGAGCATAATCCCAAACGAGCCGAGCAGCTGTCCGAGCTGCTCGAGCACACCATCGTCTTCTGCGGTGACGCCGCCGATCAGGAGCTGCTGGTAGAAGAGCATATCGATCAGGTCGATGTGTTCATCGCCGTCACCAACAAAGACGAAGCCAACATCATGTCGGCCATGCTCGCCAAGAAACTGGGTGCCAGAAAGGTAATGGTACTGATCCAGCGCGGCGCCTACGTCGATCTGGTGCAGGGCGGCAGCATCGATGTGGCCATTTCGCCCCAGCAGGCCACCATTTCGGCGCTGCTGACCCACGTGCGCCGGGCCGACATCGTCAACGTCTACTCCCTGCGCCGCGGGGCGGCCGAAGCCATCGAGGCCATCGCCCACGGTGACAAATCCACCTCCAAGGTGGTCGGCCGTCAGGTAGGGGAGCTCAAGCTGCCGCCGGGTACCACCATCGGCGCCATAGTGCGGGGGGACGAGGTACTGATTGCCCACGACAGAACGGTGATCGAGCAGAATGATCACGTGGTGCTGTTTCTGGTCGACAAGAAGTTCATTCCGGAAGTGGAACGGCTGTTCCAGCCCAGCCCCTTTTTCCTTTAAGGACGCCCATAAGGATAGCCATGTTCAACCTGCGTCCCATCGCCTTTATTCTGAGCATGGCGCTGTCCAAGTTGGCGCTGTTCATGTGGTTGCCCACGCTGCTGGCGGCCACGGGAAAGAGCCAGGGTTTTCAGGAGTTTCTGCTGGCTACCCTGCTCACCCATTTTTCCGCACTGCTGCTGCTGGCCTACGGCCGACGGGAGCAGCTGGTGCTTCGGGTCAGGGAAATGTTTCTGCTGACCACCCTGGTGTGGTCATCGGTGTGCGTGTTTGGCGCCCTGCCGTTCGTGTTCATCAACCATATCAACTTCACCGATGCCTTCTTTGAAACCATGTCCGGCGTCACCACCACCGGCTCTACCGTGCTCACCGGGCTGGACACCATGCCCGCCGCCATTTTGCTGTGGCGATCGGTGCTGCAATGGCTGGGCGGGGTCGGTTTTATCGTGGCGGCGGTGGCGGTGCTGCCCTATCTCAACGTGGGCGGGATGAAGCTGTTTCAGACCGAGTCGTCCGACTGGTCCGACAAAAGTGCGCCGCGGGCCGCCACCATGGCCAAACGCATCGTGCTGCTGTATCTGCTGCTGACCCTGCTGTGCGCCGCCGGCTACTATCTGCTGTCGAACATGAACGCGTTTGAAGCGCTGAATCATGCCATGACCACCTTGAGCACCGGCGGCTATTCCACTTCAGACGGCTCCATGAGTCATTTTTCGCATGCCGCCCACTGGGTTGGCACCCTGTTCATGTTTATTGGCGGCCTGCCCTTTCTGCTGATGGTCTACAGCCTGCAACACCGCAACCTGAGCCTGTTCCGCGATGCCCAGGTGCGCGGCTTCTTCTGGTTGATCCTGATAACCGGTCTGATGCTCAGCCTCTATCTCTGGGCAACCGGCCGCTACCCACTGGCTGACGCCGTGCGTATCAGTCTGTTCAATCTGGTCTCGGTGGTCACCACCACCGGTTACGGGCTGGGCGATTTCGGCACCTGGGGCGCCTTTCCGCTGGTGCTGTTCGCCTTGTTGATGATGTGCGGTGCCTGTTCCGGCTCTACCGCCGGCGGCTTCAAGATCTTTCGTTTTCAAGTCGGCATGACCCTGTTCCAGAAACAGCTGCACCAGCTGATGCACCCCAGGGCGGTGTTTCCCCAGAAATACAATGGTCGCAGCGTCAACGACGATATCATCCGCTCGCTGATCACCTTCATCTTCGGCTATTTTGCCACCATGGTGATACTGGCACTGCTGTTGACACTGATGTCGTTGTCACCGCAGGTGGCCATTACCGCCGCCGTGACCGCCGTGGCCAACGTAGGGCCGGGCATCGGCGAGGTAATCGGGCCGAGTGGCAACTTCGCCGGTCTGCCCGATGCGGCCAAATGGTTACTGGCGCTGGGCATGCTGATGGGCCGGCTGGAAATTCTGACCGTGGCGGTACTGTTCTTCCCCAGTTTCTGGCGCAGTTAGGCTGAAGTAATGAGGGGAACTTCCCCCCCCCCCCAACTCCTTACATCTCCCCTCTTACCACCTCAGGCAGACTGGCTTCCTCGGCGGCCCTGGCCTGCAGGTGCTCGGGTAACGGCTTGGTCACTTCCACCCCCAGCTCCCGAAATGCCTCGGCCTGGCGGATCAGGTTGCCGCGACCACTGCTCAGCTTCTTCATTGCCCGCTGATAGTTATCGTCTGCCCGCTGCAACGACTGGCCCACAGCCTCCATGTCTTCCGTAAACAGCCGTAGTTTTTCGTAGATCTTGCCCGCCGACTCGGCAATCTTGCGCGCATTCTGGTTTTGTCGCTCTACCCGCCACAGATTCTCTATGGTACGCAGCGCCACCAGCAGATTAGTGGGGCTGACCAGCAGAATATTATGATCGAGGGCATACTTTACCAGCCCAGGCTCCGCTTCCACCGCCACCAGAAAGGCCG
>JAAEZO010000309.1 GCA_018222825.1 Gammaproteobacteria bacterium | reverse complement strand
ACCGACGACGGCCGCTGGTCGTTCAATATCATTCGGCCACAGCAGCAATGTGAAAAAGTGTATCGGGTCGGCCTGCGTGACCCGCTGGCCGAGAATGTTGCCGAACGCTTTGCGCAGGGCCTGCTGTTGCAGGGTGAAAGCGCGCCGACCCTGCCGGCCGGACTGGAAGTCGTTAGCGCCAGAGAAGTATTGTTGACCATTACCGAGGGCCGGTTTCATCAGGTCAAGCGCATGTTCGCCGCCGTCGGCAACCGGGTGATCAGCCTGCACCGTGAGCAAATCGGCAGCCTCAAACTGGATGTGGAGTCGGGTCAGTGGCGCCATCTGACCACCGATGAAGTACGCCGCCTTGACCCGGGCGCTGCCCACCCATCAGAAGGGTAAGACCATGCTGTTTCCCGTTATCATGGCCGGCGGCCACGGCGCTCGCCTGTGGCCCCTGTCGCGCCAACAACATCCCAAGCAGTTTCTGCCGTTGGTGGATGAATCCCTGTCCATGCTGCAGGCCACCCTGATGCGGCTGGATGGGCTGAACACGGCCCCGCCCCTGCTGATTTGCAACGAGCAGCATCGTTTTCTGGCCGCCGAGCAGGTGCGCCAGTTGTCCGGCCTGCCAGCACAGATCATGCTGGAGCCGGTGGGTCGAAACACGGCACCGGCCATTGCGCTGGCGGCGCTGTTTTCTGCTGAACAGGTTGAACATGTAGAAGACGCGCTGTTGCTGGCGTTGCCCGCCGATCATGTCATGACCGATGTGCCGGCGTTTCAGGCCGCCGTCAACGCGGCCCTGCCGCTGGCTCGAGCCGGCAAGCTGGTGACCTTCGGCATTCCCCCCACTCGGGCAGAAACCGGTTATGGCTATCTTCGCCGGGGCGCGGCCATCGAGGGCACGGACGGCTTTGCGGTGGCGCAGTTTGTCGAAAAGCCGGATCAGGCACGGGCCCAGGCCTATCTGGCCGCCGGCGATCATGACTGGAACAGCGGCATCTTTCTGTTTTCGGCCACACGCTATCTGCAGGAGCTGGCTCGCTTTCAACCCGAAGTGCTGACGGCCTGCCGGGCGGCACTGGCGGGCAGCACGCGAGATCTCGACTTTATTCGGCTGGATGCCGAGGCCTTTGCCGCCTGCCCGAATATTTCCGTCGACTATGGCGTGATGGAGCACACCTCGGCCGCCGCCATGGTGCCGCTGAATGCCGGTTGGAGCGATGTGGGATCCTGGTCGGCGCTGGCCGAGCAACTGGGGCAGGACGAACGGGGCAACACCCTTTGCGGCGACGTGCTGACAGAGCAGGTCGACCACTGTTTTATCCATGCAGAAAGCCGTCTGGTCACCGCCCTCGGGGTCAGGGACCTGGTCATCGTCGAAACCAAGGATGCGGTGCTGGTAGCGCATAAAGACAGGGAGCAGGACGTAAAGCAGCTGGTGGAACAACTCGAGGCGCAGGGTCGTCAGGAGCACATCATTCACCGGGAATGCTATCGCCCCTGGGGCAAGTTCGATGCCATCGACAGCGGCAGCCGTTATCAGGTCAAGCGCATTACCGTGAACCCCGGCGCGCGCCTGTCGTTGCAGATGCATCACCACAGGGCCGAGCATTGGGTGGTGGTCAGCGGCACCGCCCGCGTTACTCAGGGCGAGCAGGTCCGGCTACTTAGCGAAAATCAGTCGGTTTATATTCCGCTGGGACAGCGGCATGCGCTGGAAAATCCGGGCAGAATACCGCTGGAACTGATAGAGGTGCAGTCCGGCAGCTATCTGGGCGAAGACGACATCATCCGTTTTGAAGACAACTATGG